>NZ_DASQIX010000098.1:0-79343 GCF_035631355.1 Alloacidobacterium sp. | reverse complement strand
GCCTTTCTGTGGCTCATTCTCTCGTTGCATGTCCGGCCGGGGCGCATGGAAAAGCGCGATACGTCGGTTGAAGTGCTTCTGGCCGGCGTCCGCTATGTGTGGAAGACGCAGATTCTGCTGGGCGCAATTTCTCTCGACCTGTTCGCCGTCCTGCTCGGTGGCGCGGTGGCGCTCATGCCGATCTTTGCCAAAGACATTCTGCAGACCGGGCCGCGCGGACTGGGCCTTCTGCGCGCTGCCCCGGCCATTGGCGCGCTGGCTGTCTCCATGTGGCTCACCTGGCGGCCGATTCAGCGCCGCGCAGGTCACAAAATGTTCGTCTGCGTTGGAATTTTCGGCACGGCCACCATCATTTTCGGCTTTTCCCGGAGCCTGCTGCTTTCGCTCATTGCGCTGTTCTTCGTCGGCGCATCAGACATGGTCAGCGTGGTCATTCGCTCCGCTGTGCTGCAACTCGCGACGCCGCCAGCGATGCGCGGACGAGTCAGCGCGGTCTATTCGCTCTTTGTGAACGCATCGAATGAGCTGGGTGAATTTGAAAGCGGGCTTACCGCCGCCTGGTGGGGGGCGGTGCGTGCCGTGGTCTTTGGAGGCATTGGCTCGCTTGCAGTTACGGGACTGTGGAGCGTCTTCTTTCCGAAACTCCGCAGTGCTGACGAACTCACGCCCGAATCGCTGATGGAAGTGGAACTGGAGCAGTCGGCGCAAGAAATCAGCCAGCGTTAGATATTCCGCTTAATCACACCCTGAAGGTAGCGACCCATGCGCAAGTGCTTAAGGCGAGCATCGTTCCTATTCCTTTTGCTGGCCGCTTCAAGATTATGGGCCCAGGCGGGCCCCCCGTTCCAGACCGACGATCCAACGCCAGTAGATCTGGGGCATTACGAGGCTTATGCCTTCGGCACTCTGGACGGAACGCCGGCGGAACTTGACCCGGTTGGCCCCGCGTTTGAATTCAACTGGGGCGCCATTCCTAATATTCAGCTCCACGCCATTCTGCCTTTTGGCGCGGTGCTGCCCTCGAACAATCCTGTCTATGCTCCGGGCGGGACCGGCTCCAGCGCTTATGGGCTGACTGACATGGAACTGGGCGTGAAGTATGGCTTTATCAAGCAAACAGCGCACCGCCCTCAGATTGGGTCCTTCACTATGTTTGAAATTCCGACCGGGAGCTATTCCAAGGGGCTTGGCGTGGGCAAGGTGTGGTACAAACTACCGATCTGGGTAGAGAAAGAATTTGGTCCGTGGAGCTTTGTGGGTGGTCTTGGATATACCGTCGTCCCGCAGACACAATATCGAAACTTTCTGTATGGCGGATTCCTGGTCAAGCGGGAGATCAACAAGAGACTGGAACTTTCAGCCGAGGTCTTCTCTCACGCGCGGGAGGGCTTTGCCGCCGCGCAGACGGAAGCATCAACGATGATTGACGCAGGCGGCTACTACCACTTCAAGTCCCCCGGCTTGCAACTGCTTTTTGCCTATGGACACTCTATCGCTGGCCAGACGGAAAACTACGCCTACCTAGGTCTCTATAAGACCTGGGGAAAAGACAAAGGCGCGGCCCAGAATATGGCGGCGCAGACCATGCACTTTTTCTGAAGCGTGGCTGCTATTCGCGAATCAGTGAAGCATGGCGCTTGAATTCACAACCTCGTACGTCACCGATTCGATAGCAATTTTTCGTCAATACAAGAAGCTTTCCGAGGCCGCGCTGGCGCAGGTCAGCGATGAACATCTGCTGACGGCGCTGGATGATGAGAGCAACAGCCTCGCCATCATCATCAAGCACATGGCGGGAAACATGCGCTCGCGGTGGACGGATTTTCTGACCACGGACGGCGAGAAGCCTGACCGTAATCGGGACAGCGAGTTCGAAGGGCCTCCGGCCACGCGCCCGGAGTTGATGCGTCTTTGGGAGCACGGATGGAACTGTCTCTTTACCGCGCTGGAGCCGCTTAACGATGTGGATCTGGGTCGAACGGTCACCATTCGCAGCGAGGCGCATTCGGTGATGCAGGCCATCAACCGGCAGGTCGCGCATTACTCATATCACTGCGGCCAGATTGTCTTTCTGGCGAAGCATCTGGAATCGGAAAGCTGGAAATGTCTTACCGTTCCGCGGAAGCAGTCCGACGATTTTAATCGACGGGTACGCGCGGGCGAAGCCAGCCAGCGCTGACGCTTATGCTCTGAGGCTGAACGCGCTCTTTCTGCCGCCAAACATTCCGCTGAAGAAGTTGGCGATTCGGTCAGTAATGCCGCCGCGAGACGGAAGCAACTTCGGTACTTGCTTTGCCGCCAGCAGATGATCGATCCGCGCGCGGAGTTCTTCCCCCTCAAACACGCAATTCCGCAGATAGCTGGAGACGGAGAGGTTCGCCTCAGCCGCGCGCTTCTTCAGCACTCCGTGTTCCGCGAGAGAAAGTCGCAGTGACAGCGCGGTCGTTTTGCGCTCGGCAATTGCCAACTCCTTTGGCGCGACAGCAGGCAGAATCGACACTTTTTCCGTGAGCACTTGCCCAAACGCGGGTGGCTCGGGCACAGTCGCGGCAACGGCTTCGCGCGGACCTCCACGTTGCTCGCGCTTCGTTTGCCGCGTCGTTCCAGTTCTCTTCTTGGGCTTCGCTGACTTTGCTGTCTTCCGATGCTTAACGCTTTGTGCCGCGACCGGCGCGAGTTCCTCAGCTTTGGGCAAAGGCTTGCCGCTGCGCTGACGGCGCTGTATCCGCCGGATGGCTTCATCGTAGATCAGTTCCCGGACGCCGTCTTTCGCGCCGGACGATGACTGCGCTCCGGCCCATGACTGAAAGCGGTTAACAATAGCATTGATGTCTTCTATCGGTGGTTGCGTGCTCATGCGCCGAGTGTATCGCAGCGCAAAGCGCGCAAGCAGCTGGTCAGATGGAAATTCCGCTGCGAAAATCCAATATGAAACCGCAATGCCGTTTCGGGAAAATCAGCCGGTATTTCGCAACCCAGCCGAAATGCCGTTGATCGTTCCGGCGATGGCGCGGTTGATCTCGTCCGTGTCTTCGCCTGCCCGTTTGCGGCGCAGCAGGTCCACCTGAATCAGGCTCATTGGATCGACATACGGATTGCGCAGCCGGATAGAACGCGCCAAGACCTGATTGGTTTCCAGCAGCTCTTTCTGCCCGGTAATGGCAAGCGCGGCGGCGTGGGTGCGATGAAATTCTGTCTCGATTTTTGAAAAGACGCGCTTGCGCATCTCCGCGTCAGGAACCAGCGAAGCATAGAGTGACGCGATGCCCAGATCGGCCTTCGCCATCGCCATTTCAACGTTGCGGATGATGTCGATGAACAGTGGAAACTCAGCCATCATGGCGCGCAGCAGCTTTGCCGCGCCCGGCTTTTGCGAATACCGCTCGATGGCATAACCAACGCCGAACCACGCAGGTACAAGCTGGCGGCTTTGCGTCCATCCAAAGACCCAGGGAATGGCGCGCAGGTCGGCGAAGGCGCGCCGTCCGCTGCGCCGCGTCGGACGCGAGCTGATCTTGGCGTGCTCGAGTTCCGCGACAGGCGTGGCCAGCTCGAAATAGCTAAACACTTCAGGATCGTCGATGATCTGCTCGCGATAAAAATGGAATGCCGTGTCCGACATTTCTTCCAGCGCCGCTTCCCATTCCGGCAGCAGAATTCCGGACTGATGACCCTTGGGATCAAGCGCGTTCGGACGTGCCAGAGCATCGAGCGACGCAGCGATCATCAATTCCAGATTGCGTTCGGCCAGCACCACATCGGAATACTTCCAGTTGAGCACTTCGCCCTGTTCGGTAATGCGAATCTGTCCCTCAAACGCGCCTACAGGCTGCGCGTAAATCGAGCGGTGCGTGGGACCGCCTCCGCGCCCCACCGTGCCGCCACGCCCATGAAAGAGGCGGAGCTTCACGCCGCATTCGCGTGCCACCTCATGCAGGGCGCGGTGCGCGCGGAAAATCTCCCAGGTGCTGGTCATCATGCCGCCGTCTTTGTTTGAGTCCGAATAGCCCAGCATGATTTCTTGCGTGTTGCCCCATGTGGCCAGCAGCGCCCGGTATTCCGGCATGTTCCACCACTTGCGGCACACCTCGGGAGCGTTGCGCAGGTCTTCAATCGACTCGAAGAGCGGCACCGGCATCAGCCCCGGATCGTTACCGTTAGCCGCCACCTGCACGCCGCCCAGCCGCGCCAGCCACAGGACGCCGAGCACGTCTTCCACAGTGGCCGCGCCGCTGATGACGTATTGTCGAATCGCTTCCGGACTGCATCCCGCCTTTACTTCTGCTATGGTGCGGAATGCCTCAATCACGTCAGCGCTTTCTTTGCTAAGCGTCTGAGGAACTGTAGACGCATTGCCTGCGCACCAGTCTGACGTTTCCTTGAGCGCCTTGTTGTGCAGCTTCACATGCTGGCGAACATCCAGCGTATGCAGGTGCAGGCCGAACGTCCGAACCAGCAGAATGAACGGATCAATCAGCGTCTTCGCCAGTCGCAGACCTTCGTTCTCGGCCAGGCTGCGGCGCAAGGCATTCAGATCGTCGAGTAGTTCCTGCGCACTGCCATAAGCAGGCAAAGCGCTGAGCGCAGCTTCCATGCTTCCGGAGTCCGACTCGGATTCTCCCGCAGTCTTGAGCAGACGCGCATGCACGCAGACCATGAAGCGGCGGTACATTTCGAACTCGAAGCGCGCCCCGAAGATTTGTTGTGTTCCGGCGCGCAACTCCGCCAGATATCCATGCAGACGCTGACTCAGTTCATCGCTGATGGGCAACTGCTGCGCCGACGTTGTGAGCAGGTCGATGATCAACTGCGCCTGCTTCTGGTAATACGCGAGCAGACGCGCACGCGCCGTACGGATCGCTTCGCGTGTCACTTCAGGCGTTACATATGGATTGCCGTCGCGGTCGCCGCCGATCCATGAGCCGAAACCAAGCAGCAGCGGTAACTCAGAGATGTCGATGTGCAGCCCGTATTCGCTGGCCAGCGCCGCCGATACTTCTTCATATAGTTTGGGCAGCGTGGCAAAGATGGAGACATCGTAATAATCCAGCCCCATCTTGATTTCATCGTTCACCGTTGGACGGCGGCTGCGTACTTCGTCCGTTTGCCAAAGCGCTGTGATCTCGGCGGTGAGCTGTTCTTGTAGACGGGATATTTCTTCGTCAGGGACCGGGATGCGGTCAAGCTCTTCCAGGAACTCACCAATACGCCGCCGTTTGAATAGAACAGAACGTCGCGCGATCTCTGTGGGATGCGCGGTAAAGACGGGAACAATGAAGACGCGTTGCAGCCAGTTCAGCGCTTCGGCGGCTGTGATGCCCACCCGCTTCATCTCGCGCAGTGTGCCGCGCAGCGATCCGCGCTGGGTCGAGCTGTCTCCGCTGAGCTGCAGCGACACGCGCCGCCGCTTGCGGTGATTGGTCTCGGCAAGGTTAATCAGCTCGAAATAAAACGCGAAGGCGCGACTCAACTGGTAGGCCTGCTCGACCGGCAAAGCGCTGATGCCCAGCACCGTTTGCCGCAGACGCTCTTCTGCTTCCTTCGCGGAACCGGCGGCCTGCTCTTCGCGGCGGCGAATCGCGGATTGCCGTAGCTCTTCCACTTTTTTGTAGAGAGCTTCGCCTGCCTGCTCGCGCAGTACTTCGCCTAACAGCATGCCCAGCGAGCGCACATCGCGCCGCAAAGGGGCCTCTTTCAGGTCGCCTGAACGCGCTTCCAGCTCCGCCAGGCGTTGCGACCAGCTCTCCGGTTTCCAAAGAAGGGGCATATTTCGATTATGCAGGAGGACTTGCCGTGCTGGCGCACGCTGTGCGCGCACACCTAAAAATTGTTCGCCCTGAGCGTAGCGAAGGATCTGGCTTTAGCTGCTCACCTGCTGCTCTTCAAGTTGCAGCATTAACTCTTCCCACTCGGCGACAAGCAAACCGTGCTGTTCGCGCAGCGAATCGAGCAGACGTGTGAGCCTGTCGGTCTCTTCCGCGCTGACATAAATGCCAAGCGACTGCTCCGTATTTGCAATCGACGCCTCGACACGCGGAATTTCCTCTTCAACGAACGCCAGCCGCTCCTGCATCTGCCGTAAACGAATCGGATTCAGGCGACGAGCTTTTTCTTTTTCTACGGCTTGAACTGCAACAGGGGCCGGAGTCTGCTCCGCTGGCTCCGAAACCTGAGCGACATTCGATGTCCCATTCTCCTTGCGCCACAGATAATCCTCGTAGTTGCCGGGATAGACATGCACATGCCCGCCTTCCACTTCAAAGACGCGTGTAGCCAGCCGGTCAATAAAGTAGCGGTCATGCGAGACGAAGATCACGGTGCCGGTAAATTTGTTCACCGCGTCTAATAAAACATCTTTTGCGCGCAGATCGAGGTGGTTGGTGGGCTCATCGAGCAGCAGAAAATTCGCGGGGCTTACCAGAATGCGCGCCAGCGCATAACGATTTCGCTCGCCGCCGGAGAGCACCCCCAGCGACTTGAAAACATCGTCTCCTGAGAAGAGAAAACAGCCGAGCAGGCTGCGCAGGTCCGTTTCTGGCACGCGCGGCGCGATGCCGCTGATGTCGTCCAGCATCCGCGCTGCGGGGTCGAGCACCTTGTACTGATCCTGCGCGAAATAATCGGGCAGGACGTTGTGCCCCAACTTCAGCACGCCGGCTGTAGGCGGCTCCTGCGCGGACAACATGCGAATCAGCGTCGATTTGCCCGCACCGTTTGCGCCGACGAGTGCGATGCGGTCACCGCGTTCGATGGTGAAGCTCACGTCCGTTAAGACTTGTTTTTCGCCGTAGCTCTTGCTCAGGCCGGAGACTTCGACCACCGTCCTTCCCGACGCTGGCGGCTGCGGAAAAGTTAAGTGGATCGCCTGCTCTTCCTGCGGAATCTCGATGCGCTCAATCTTTTCCAGTTCCTTGATGCGGCTCTGCACCTGCTTCGCCTTCGTGGCCTGATAACGGAAGCGGCTGATGAATGCCTCAAGGTGCTCAATGTGCTCGCGCTGGTTGCGATACGCCGCCTCCAACTGCGCGCGGCGTTCTTCCTTCTGCTGCAGGTATTTCTCGTAGTTGCCGGAGTAGAAATGCAGCCCCTTGTTCCATATCTCGATAATCTTGTTCACCGTCACATCGAGAAAGTAGCGGTCATGCGAGATGAGGATGTAACCGTTCGGGTACGTTCTCAGATACTCTTCGAGCCAGTTGCGTGTTTCCAGATCGAGATGGTTCGTCGGCTCGTCTAAGAGAAGAAGATTCGGCTTCTGCAGCAGCAGTTTCGCCAGCGCAATCCGCATCTGCCAGCCGCCGGAGAATTCTTCCGTCCGCCGCGCCCAGTCCTCCTTGCCGAAGCCCAGGCCGCTGAGCACCGACCCCACCTGCGCATCGAGAGCGTAGCCGTCGTGCGCGTGGAACCTCGCGCCCAGGTTCGAATAGCGCTCCGCCGCAACCGCGTAGGCGCTGCTCTCGGGGTCAAGCTCGGCCAGCGAAGCCGCCAACGTTTCCAGCTCCTGCTCGATGCCGCGCAGCTCGTCAAAGACGGAAAGGCATTCCTCAAACACCGAGCGTCCGGAAAGCGCAAGCCCATCCTGCGGTAGGTAGCCGATGCTCATGCCGCGCGTGCGCTGCAAACCGCCGTAATCAAGCGTGTCGAGCCCGGCCAGCGTTTTCAGCAAAGTAGACTTGCCGGTGCCGTTCGCGCCGACCAGCGCCGTGCGCTCGCCCGCGGTGATGAGCCAGTTGGCATGTTCGAAAAGGAGTTTAGCGCCGAATCGTTTGCCGGCATCGGCAAGTTGCAGCATGGTTTTATTTTAGCGAGTAGGTAGAGCGGCGAGCTCAGAAGAGGTTAGCTTCTGGTTGGCTGGTAAACCGGGAGCTAATATAGAAACGTGCTCAACATCTTGCGTGCCGCGACGTTCTTCTGCGTCCTTCAAAGCTGCACCAGCCTTCTTTCACAAGCTTCCCCGGACGCGCTAAAGGGCGTCTCGCGTTCGGCCAGCCTGACCTTTACAAAGCGGGATGGACGTGCGTGTACGGTCGAATCGCGGAGATCGATGCCAATGCAGTAACAGTTCATCCGTACGAAAAAGAACCGGTCAAGATTCAGCGAGTCGATCTGCTTCAGGTTAGCCAGGGTGACGCTCTCTTATTCACTGCGATCAGTTCATGGACTAATATAGCGGCGACCCACGTTTATCCCCACGAAGCTTTTGTCCTAAAGCTCTATAGCGGAAAACTGATCACGGGAAGCCCTCTGGCAGTAAAGTCCGACAGCATCACGTTAAAGCACGGATCTGTCATAACTGAATATCAAAAGTCTGACGTGCAGACCGTCGACTATCTTCGGTTGAAGCCAGCGTCCGATGGATTCGACTATACGCTCAGGGAAGCCCCCGAGTTTCTCTTCTTATATCCAGAGTTTTACTACCGGCTTGCGGGGCTGGAAGGGCGAATACCTGTCCGTCTCTACGATGCCTCAGCACCCGGACCTTCCGCCGTCGCGAGGTGCCCGTCCCAGTAGAACTACAACCAATTGGTTCTGGGGAACCGAAGACTGATTAGTTCCCGAGCGGTCGGCAACTCGGAACTAGCCCGCTGAAATAGTCGCCCATTACGCCGACTTGCTCACCCGCTCGCGCGCTGTCTTCTTCGGCGCATGTCTTGATTTGAGCAGCATCTGCCAGTCGCGCTCGGTCTGGTCGGCGTAGGCGTCGGCGAATTTCATGATTGCCTCGGCAAACCGTCTGCCACTGCCGATATATCCGGCCAGCACACAGGCGTCGCCAGAGCGGGAGTGCCCGCGCGCCAGCAGCTCGCCGCACATCTCGGCGTATTCCAGCAGCCCCGGGCCTTTCATGTCTTCGAGTTCGATGCTTGCCTTGTGATCGTTCAGTTGCCGCACCAGGTACTGGCGATGGCCGATGGTCGTCCATCCCAGAAACGGATCGGACAGAAACTGCATGGCGCGCTGCCCATCGGCCACGCGCTCTCCCTCATGGTGCGGCCCGTGATACTCAATGTATTTCGCGTAAGCCGATGCCGGCTCCTCCTTGATCTGCAGAAAGAGCGGATCGCCGCGCCCGTTTCCCTCAAAGTAGACAAGATAGTCGCGCAGCCCGACCGACCCAGTGCCCACGACCTTGAAACCCACATCCACAGGCCGATACTGCGAGAAGAAATGCTGGCGCTCCGGCAGCAGGTTTTTCTTGTACTCATGCAGCGAAGCCAGCACCGCGCGCGCCTGCGCGGAAGAGATGCGCGTGAGCACCGGCTTGTTCTCTTTGATAATCCGGCGGCCTGTCTCTTCACCGCGTTTAATTTCCGGAACGGTCAACTGTTCCAGCGTATGGATCGGCGTGGCGCGTTCGGCCTTCAACAGCGCTGTCGAAACCGGAGTGATGCGCTGCAGCCGATGCACCTGGAAGCGCGCCATATCGATCACCGGCATCTTGGCGAACATGTCTATGTATCTGCGATAGCGCGCGATAAAGCCCTGCACTGCTTCTTCGCACTGTGCGCGCTTGACACCGATTTCGCGCCCGGCAAGCACCAGGCTGGTGGCCAGGCGTTTCAGGTCCCACTCGAAGGGAGCACGAATGGTCTCGTCGAAGTCGTTGATGTCGAAGACCAGCCGCCCGTCCGGCGCGGCGTACGCGCCCAGATTGCGCACATGCGCATCACCGCATATCTGGTTCACGATGCCGGTATGCGGCAGGAGAGAAAGGTCGGCAGCCATGACTGGCACAGCGCCGCGGAAGAAGCCGAAAGGCGAAGCGGCCATGCGCTCATACTTCAGCGCAATCAGCGACGGCACGCGTCCGCGCATCGAGTCTTCGAGCAGCGCAATCGGGTTGTGCCGCCGCTGCTGCGGTTGCCAGTGACAGTGGTCCTGCCTGCGTAGCTGCTTGCGCCGCGACTGGCCTATGGCACGCCGTTCCTGAGAGGTGGACAACTCAATCATCTTCACCTGCCTCGCTGATTGCTGATTATTGTACGGTTGCCTGCAAAATCTGCGCCTCGATGGCCTCGCGCATTTCAGCGGAGAGCGCCGGCATGGCGCCTCTCTGCGACGCAACCCACGAACCCCAGCGGTTCCCGGCCTCGTTCAAAACAGCAAGCGGCGCGCCCCGCAGGTAGAAGCAGACCAGCGCTGCGGTGAAAGCATCGCCCGCGCCGACCGTATCGGCAACTACAGTTGCAATTCCATGATGGCGATGATGCGCCTCGCGTGCTGCCAGCAGGCTACCCTGCGATCCCATGGTGACGCAGACCAGTTTCAGCGGAAAACGCTCCAGCAGCAATCGCGCCGATTGCAGGAGCGCAGCCTCATCCGATCCTGAATTTTCCGCAAGACCGAGCAGCGACATCACTATCGGCATCTCAATTTCATTCATCTTTAGCAGCGTGGCCTGTTGCAGCGAATCCCCGATCATTCGTCCGTCATAAAATGGCTTGCGCAGATTCACGTCGAAGACGCGCACACAGTCTTCTCGTGTTGCCGCGAGAAATGACCGGATTGCTTCGCGCGACACCTCATGCCTTTGTGCCAGCGTCCCAAAGCAGACCGCATCCGCGCTTTGCGCCAGTGCACGCCACACCGGCGTACAGGCGAGAAAGTCCCACGCCACTGGCCGACGAAACACATATTCCGCCTGGCCATCGTGCAATGTGACCGATACGCTCCCGGTAGCATGATCTTGGTCCATTTGCAGACGGCTCAAGTCAGCAGGCAAGGGCGCAAGGTACGCCCGCGCCTCATCACCCAGCGCATCGCGACCTAAGCTGCTGGCAATCACGCCGCGATTTCCCAGCCGCGCCGACATCACGGTAAAGTTTGCCGGAGCGCCGCCCAGTTGCTTGCCGCCCGGCAACAGGTCCCACAACAGCTCACCCAACCCAACGATGAGCTTTGGCTCGTCGCTCACTTCTGCGCTCCAGTTTCCGCCAGCAGTTGCTGCATCTTCAGGTATGCGGCATTGCTCCAGCCGAAGCCGACTTGATTCCCCTTATAACCCGTAGCGACACCCAACTGCGCCGAGCCGCTGACCACGTCATACTTTTCGCGGATCGTATGGTCATGCTCGAAATTCGTCGCGATGGTGTGACTGAATTTTTCTGAAAGCCTTCGCGCATCGGGAACATCGCCCACCTTCCACAACCCGTCAATTGCAATCCATGAAGGAGGCGCCCAGCCATAGGGCAGGTCCCACTGCGTGCCGGAATTATAAGTGCTCATCGCAAGCCCGCCCGGCTGCTCAAACCAGTGCGGCGCTTTCTCCAGCCCTTTCGTCTGCTCCTCGTCTGCCAATCCTGCCCAGAGCGGATAGAACGTCGTCAAATAGCGATAGTTTGATTGTTTGTGGGTCATGTAATCGTAGTCGAAATACATGCCTTCGTCCGCGTTCCACAGATATTTGTTGATTGCCGCCTTGCGCGCATCGGCCTGCGCATTCCATTGGCTTGCTTCGTCCGCCTTGCCCAGCTTGTCCGCCATCCATGCCAGATCGCGCTCATATTTGTAGAGCAGGCTGTTGAGGCAGATCGGCGCATAGTGGTGCGTCGAGCCGCTGAAGGGGCCGAAACGGAAGCTCGGATCGTAACCTGACTCACGCATTGCGCGGTCGCCGCGATAGTAATCCGCCGAGAGCCAATGACCATCCACATGTGCGTGCGCGCATACATGCGAAACGCTGACGTCGCAGCTCGTCTTTGCCAGTTCAGCCTGCTGGGCCGCGTTCGGCTGGTCAGGACCGTCGACCAGATAATCGGTATGCACGTCAGGATGCGACAGCAGCCAGCGAATCACGTCCGGATAGTAGGTGCTGTCATCTTCCTGCTCGGGAACCGGGCCCTCACCCAGGTCGAAGTAGCGCGCCAGCCCGGTGTCTCCAGCGCGATGAAAATCGCTCAACCACAAATTGTGGTCGCGCACCGCGTATCCATAGGCGCGATACAGCCAGGTATCCGCCCGCTTGGGGCTACGGGACATAGATGAAATATCCGCCTCATACACATCGCGGATCATTGATGAAAGAAATGGCGGCTGGGAGCGCGTCAGATAGTACGTCCGGTTCGCGTTCAGAATGCTGCCGTAGTGCTCAATCTCGTAGAAAAAGTTCTCGACCATGCCGCGCGCAAGATCGATGCGTCCATCGCGTAATAACCCAAGCAGGATGAAGTAGCTGTCCCACCCGTACATCTCGTTAAAACGCCCGCCGGGCACCACATACTTATTCGGCAGATAAAGCAGGCCGGGCGTTTTGATCGTCCGCGGATCGATTTCGCCAATATGCGTAATGCGCTTCGGCAGGCGCTCCACATCCACATTGCATTTTGAATGCAAAGCGGCTACCTGCGGCGGTTCATCAATTGCCTGCGGAATGTACAGCACCGGCGCGGTCTTCAGCTTGGGATCAATCAGCGAATTGCAGTCGGTCATCGACCTTGACAGCGTGTCCCATGCCTGGTGGATATATTGGTCGATGCTTGTTGCTGCCGGTGCTGATGGAGGCTTTGCGCTCGCCGCCACCTGCCCGAAAACCGCGGCCTGATAAAAGATAAGGAGGACAAAACCGCGGCACAGTCGCCGCATTGCTCCGCGAACGCCGCTCGAACCAACACACCAGTCGAAAATTGCCTCTAAGTTCATGGCGCACCCGTATTTCTCTGAAAGGCTCCTGGACGTGCACGATCAAAGCCATGAAGCAACAACACAGAAGCATAGCCGCTTGAAGCGCATCTTGCTATGGACTGCGGCTGTTTTTTTGCTCTTCGTAGTCCTCGCCGTGATTGCTGTGGAAGTGCTTCTGCATCGCGCCGGGCCGATTTTGCGCGCCAGAGTCATCGACACCCTAAGCACGCGTTTTGACAGCAGCGTCGAGCTTCAGCATTTCAACGTGTATTTTCTCAATGGCTTTGAAGTCTCAGGTACTGGCTTACAGCTCTATCCAAATCAGATTGAAATGGACAAGCCGCTCTTTGCCGTGGATGAATTTTCCTTCCGCACCACCTGGCACGACCTGCTGCACTCTCCCATGCATGTCGACAAGGTCAGCCTCACAGGTATGAGGATTAATCTGCCGCCAAAAGACCAGCGCCAGAACATTCCAAGCCCTCACGGAAAAAGCGGCAGCGGCGGCAGCAGCAAAATAAAAATCATCGTCAACGAGATACAGATCGAAAATGCCGCGCTTGTGCTCGAAACCAATAAGCCGGGCAAAATTCCTCTTGATTTCGAGATCAGCCATCTCACTCTGCATTCCGTTGGCGCGGGCCGTCCGATGAAATTCCACGCCACCCTGGTCAATCCGAAGCCGATCGGCGACATCGATTCCTCCGGCGATTTCGGCCCGTTCGATGCCGACAGTCCGGGCGATTCCCCGGTGCGCGGCGAATACAGCTTCAGCCACGCCGATCTCAACACGATCAAAGGCATCGGCGGCATACTTTCATCCACGGGGAATTACGATGGCGAGTTGAATCACATCGTCGTTGATGGCGAAACCGACACGCCCGATTTCAGCGTCGATTCCGGCAACCATCCCATGCCCCTGCACACCAAGTTTCACGCAATTGTCGATGGCACCAATGGAGATACTTATCTGCAGCCTGTAGATGCGCGGTTGCAGCATTCGCATATCCTCGCCACTGGAGATGTAGTCCGCGCCCCGCAGGGAGGCCACAACATTACGCTCAACGTGACGGTAGGGCCAGCGCGCGTTGAAGACATGCTGACGCTGGCGGTGAAAACTGTGCCTCCCATCATGAGTGGCGGCTTACGGCTGAAGACAAAATTCATCCTGCCGCCAGGCCAAGACTCGGTTTCTCACAAACTGCGCCTCAAAGGAAGCTTCGAGGTCACGAACGCGACCTTTTCCAATGACAAAATGCAGGCCAAGGTCGACGAACTCAGCCTGCGCAGCCAGAACCGCGCGAAAGAAGTGAAAGATATCGACAAGCAAGATCCCGATTCCATCGAATCGCAGATGAAGGGACAGTTCGAGCTAGATAACAGCAAGCTGACATTCAGCAGCCTGCAATACAACGTGCCCGGCGCGGATATATCTATGAACGGCGTTTACACTCTCGACGGCGATCAGTTTGATTTCTCTGGCAAGGCCCGGCTCGATGCCAAAGTGTCACAGCTGACGACAGGTCTCAAATCCCTGCTGCTCAAGCCCGTCGATCCATTTTTCTCCAAGGATGGAGCAGGCACGGAAGTCCCCATCAAGATCACAGGCACTCGCTCAGAGCCTAAGATCGGCCTCGACTTCCACCATAAGGACAAAGACAAGAGCGACGCAGACGACAACCATAACCAGAGCAAATAGGCCCAAATCGGCCTGCGCGCGGAACCCGCAATGTGTTAGTTTCTCCACGTTGATAAAAACGCGGTATTACGGACAGAAATATGCGGCCATATTTTCCTGGAGGTGAGCGATCATGAAACGCATCTGGACAAAGAATCTTTGCGCAATGACTGGACTCTTGCTGGCAAGCTGCATGTGGGCGCAAACAGCGAACACGCATTCCGCAGCCACAGCATCGTCAGCGCAGCAATGGTGGAAGGGTGCGGTGCTTTACGAGATCTACCCGCGCAGCTTTCAGGACTCCAACAACGATGGCATCGGGGACCTCAACGGCATCACGCAGCGACTCGACTACCTGAAGGTGCTCGGTGTCGATGCCATCTGGCTCTCGCCCATCTATCCCTCGCCACAGGTTGACTTCGGCTACGACATCTCCAATTACGAAGCGATTGATCCCCAGTACGGGACGATGCAGGATTTTGACCGTCTTGTTGCCGAAGCGAAGAAGCGTAACATCCGCATCATCATGGACCTGGTGCTCAACCACACCTCTGACAAGCATCCGTGGTTCATCGAGTCGCGCAGCTCAAGATGCAACCCGAAGCGCGATTGGTATGTCTGGCGCGACGGCAAAGGCCCCGGACAGCCGCCCAATAACTGGCAGTCCGACTTCGGTCACTCGGCGTGGGAGTACGACCAGAAAACAGGCCAGTACTACTATCACAAGTTCTACATTCAGCAGCCGGACCTGAACTGGACCAATCCGCAGGTGCGCAAGGCCATGTATGACGTCGAGCGTTTCTGGATTAACCGCGGTGTCGCCGGATTCCGCCTCGACGCCATCACCACGCTTTTTGAAGATCCACAATGGCGCGACGACGCCGTAATTAAAGATGCGAACGGCAATCCCGAAACCAACGACTATGGCGACGTAAAGCTCGACGACAAGATGACGAACAACCTGCCCCAGGTCCACGATGTGCTGCGCGACCTGCGCCAGGTAGCTAACAGTTACAAGGGCCGCGATGTTGTGCTGATCGGCGAAACCTATCTCAACAGCATTAAAGACCTTGCGAAAATGTATGGCGCCAAAGACGACGAGCTGCAGCTGCCCATGGACATGCAGATCGGCTTCATCAACAAGCTTGACGTCAACCTATTCCGCCAACGTATCGATCAGGTGCAGAACGACGTCAACGGCAACGAGCCGCTCATCGTCTTCGATAACCACGACAATCCGCGCTGGGACCGCTATGGCGACGGCACGCACAATCAGGACATTGGCCGCGTCATCGCCACCATTCTCTTCGCCACGCGCGGCACCGCGCTCTTCTACTATGGCGATGAAATCGGCATGGTCACAACAACACCCACCCGTAAAGAAGATGTGAAAGACCCAGTCGGCATTACCGGATGGCCTAAATATAAAGGCCGCGACGGCGAGCGCACGCCCATGCAGTGGGATGACGGCCCGAACGCCGGTTTCACCGGACCAAACGTAAAGCCATGGCTGCCGATTCCGGAAAGCTACAAGACGGTCAACGTAAAGGCGCAGGTCATGGACTTTGACTCGATGCTGAACTGGTATAAGCAGCTCATCGAGTTCCGCCGCTCTGTGCCCGCGCTGCGCGATGGCAAGGACGTCATGCTCAACACCAGCGACAACAACGTTCTGTCATGGCTGCGTCAGGCGCCGGGTCAACCTGTCGTGGTTGTTGCCTGCAACTTCACTGCGCAGCCGCAGAAGATCAGCTTCGATCTTTCGGCACAGGGAATCACCAGCAAGCAGGTCAAAACGCTGATGAAGACCCCTGGATCAAGTGATCCGTCTTCATTGGACAACGTGCAGTTGCCGCCGTTTGGCGTCTACATGGGTGAGGTGCAATAGAAGAAAGGCACCAAAGATCACGCGCGCTTCCGCCGCGTTTGCAACCCATACGCCGCGATAAACGTGTCAGCCACATGCGTTGCTAAATCCGCAGGCAGCTTCCCGCCGAAGCGGCTCACGAACACGTGTCTGTAAAGCATCGGCCCAATCAAAAGGGCAATGCCAACCTCAGGGTCGAGCGACTGCGCCAGCTTGCCGCGCGTTATGCCGCGCTTGATCATGTCACGCAATTGAGCGCGCGGTTTTTCGAGCACGCGCGCTCGCCATTGCTCGCCAAATGCGCGATTGCGCGCCGAGTATGCAATCAGGTGCGGCATAATGCGTTCCTTCATCTCCTTGCGATGTGCTGCAGGCTGATAATTCAACTGCGCAATCAGGTCAGCGCGCAGGTCGCCTGAATCAAAGACCGGCGCCTCTTCATCCACGCCATGCAGATAACCGAGCACTTCGAGGCACAGCTTGTCCTTGTCGCGCCAGTGCTTGTAGATGGTCGCTTTGCTTACGCCGGAAGTCTCGGCAATGGCGTCCATGCTGGTGGAGTCGATGCCGCGCTCGGCAAACAGGCTAAGCGCGGCTTCCAATACTTTGCGGTGCGACGTGATGCTGCGTGGTCGTGCCATCTCTCTTACAACTGGATCTTCGAAAACAGATATGCGCCTGTCGCCAAAAACGCCGCCGCGACTGCGCCAAGTACGGCAACGTCCAGCGCAAAGCTGAAATGCCACGCTCCGATCAGAGCGCCGCGTAATCCGTCAACGCCATACGACAATGGGTCGATGCTCGTGATGACCGTAAGCGCCGCCGGCAGGTGTGACAGGGGAAACAGCGCACCGGACAGGAAGAAAATTGGCAACACCATAAAGTTCATGATGATCTGGAATCCCTGCATGTCCTGGATGATCGAGCCGAAGGCCGTGCCCAGCGCCGCGAACACGATGGCCACCATGGCCATGAATCCGAGGGCCGCCGGTATCGCCGCCCAGCTTTGCGGACGGAAGCCAGCGATCAGGCAGACCGCGAAAACGATCACGCCTTGAATCATCGCTACTGTTGCCCCGCCCAGCGCGCGCCCCAGCATGATCTGCATGCGCGAAACCGGGGCCACCAGCGTTTCTTTCAGGAACCCGAATTGCCGGTCCCAGAGAATGGCGATGCCGGAGAAGACTGAGGTGAACAGGACCGACATGCCTACGATGCCGGGAGAAATAAATTGCAGATAGCTCCCCGCTCCGGCCTTTTGGAAAACCGGGCCAAGCCCGAATCCTAGCGCCACCAGATACAGGATCGGCTGGCCAAGCGAAGCGATGATCTGTACGCGTGAGCGCGTATAGCGCTTCAGCTCACGCAGCCACAAAATATAAATTGCACTCATCGTCTACCTCCTCCACATTTTTGCCATCTGGCGCATCTGGTCCGCAGAACTCGCGGTCTCATCACGCAGCGATTCTCCTGTCAGCGACAGGAATGCGCCTTCCAGCGAATCGCTGTTGGTGCTCGCTTTGAGTTCGGTCGAGGTCCCCTGCGCAATCAGCTTGCCGTGGTCAATAATCGCAATGCGATGCGCGACGCGGTCGGCCTCGTCCATGTAGTGCGTAGTTAGAAATACCGTCGTCTTCTCTGTTTCATTCAGCCGCTTCACATGCGTCCACAACTGATTGCGGCTTTGCGGATCGAGCCCCAGCGTCGGCTCGTCGAGAAACAGGATTTTCGGCGTGTGCAGAAAGCCGCGCGCAATCTCCAGCCGCCGCTTCATGCCACCGGAAAATTGCTTCACGTAGTCATCCCGCCGGTCCCACAGCTCAAAAATCTTCAATAAGCTCTCGATGCGCACCATGCGTACTTTGCGCGGCACATGATAAAGAATTCCATGCAGCTCCATGTTTTCGTAAGCGGTCTGCTCGTTGTCCAGGCTTGGGTCCTGAAAGACGATCCCGAAACGCCGCCGCGCTTCTTTCTGCTGCTGCATTGGATTCAGGCCGTCCAGTTCAATCGTGCCGCTGGTCGGCTTCAGCAGCGTCGTCAGCATCTTGATGGTGGTTGTTTTTCCCGCGCCGTTTGGCCCAAGAAAGGCAAAAATCTCGCCCTGCTTTACATCGAAGGAAATGCCGTTTACGGCGGTAAACTCGCCGAATGTCTTCACCAGGTTGTCAGCTCGAATCATGAAAACCGTCCCGTGTATCGACAATACTGAACGGTTTAGTTTATTAATGTCAAGAGCCTGGACCGGATACGACGCCAATTTGACGGAAAATAGACAGCGCGCAGCGTATCCTGAAGACGAAACGCATCGAGGCATGAACTCGCATGGCTACAGCGAATCCGGCGGTTACCGCGAATGCCGCGGTTTATGAATCGGCTGAAAGCAATATCCCCTGGTATCTATGGTGCGCGGTGCTCGCCGTCACCTCAGTCACCATCGGTGCTCACTGGGACGTTTCCTGGCATCGGTCCATCGGCCGCGACACTTTCTGGACTCCAGCGCACATGGCCATCTATGCCTGCGGCGTGCTTGCCGGAATCTGTTGCAGCTACCTGATCTTCAATACGACGTTCCGGTCTGCTTCCGACTTGCGCTCGTCTTCAGTCGGCGTCTTCGGCTTCCGCGCCCCGCTAGGAGCATTTCTTGCCGCGTGGGGCGGAGTCGCCATGCTCACCTCGGCCCCATTCGACAACTGGTGGCACAACGCCTATGGCCTCGACGTAAAGATCGTCAGTCCCCCGCATACACTGCTGATGCTCGGCATTTTCGCCATCGAAGTCGGCTCGCTCTTCCTGATTACTGCTGCTATGAACCGCGCCGATGGCGCGCTATTCAAGAAGCTGCAGTGGCTGCTCCTCTACCTCGGCGGATTGATGGTGGTTCTCACCATGTTCTTCCGCATGGAATACACCTGGGACGTCCGCCTTCATACCGCCGAAGCATATATCTCTGTCGCCATCGGCGTACCAACGTACTTCGCCATGTTCTGGGAGAGCTCGCGCCACCGCTGGGCGGCCACCATTACTACTGCTTTTTACTCGCTGTTCCTCATCGGGCTTATTCTCATCCTGCCGCTCTTTCCCGCGGAGCCAAAGCTGGGCCCCGTCTATCAGCCCGTGCATCAATTCATTCCACCGCTCTTCCCGCTGCTCTTGATCGTGCCTGCTTTCTTCATGGACATGCTGCTCGCAAAAACACAGACATGGAAGCCATGGCTCATCGCGCTCATTTCAGGCCCGGTCTTTGTGCTGACGTTCGTAGGCGTAGAGTGGCCTTTCGCCAACTTCCTCATGGCGAAGGCCGCCGACAATCGCTTCTTCGGCGCAGGCTACCTCGACTATGGCACGCCCTCCTGGTCACATGCCGCTCTGCGGACATTCCTCGACCCTGAACACGGTTTCGTCCTCTGGAAGGGCCTCGCCTTCGCCATGCTTTACGCCGCCATCAGCACATGGATCGGCATAGCCCTCGGCAAATGGATGCGGAAGGTGCAACGCTGATGCGGCGCTGGCTTGTCTGTCTTTTACTCCTGATTTTCGCTCTGCCTGCAAGCGCACATGTTGGCAGTCCGGACATCTATGCCCAGGGTGATGCCGGTCCCTACAAGCTTTACATCGTGATCCGTCCGCCACTTGTCATCCCTGGAGTGGCAGAAATTGAGGCCCGCTCCAGCACGCCGGGCGTCGACAGTATCACCATAGCGCCGCTGGCTCTCACCGGCGACGCGTCGAAGCACCCGCCTGTTCCCGACACGATGGCCAAGCCGTCGAACGATGCGCAATTCTTCACAGGCCATCTCTGGATCATGGCCACCGGATCATGGCAGATTCGTTTCATCGCAAACGGAAGTCAGGGTCAAGGCGTCCTCTCCATCCCCGTTCCCGCAACCGCCATCGGCACGCGCAAAATGCAGCATGGCCTTGGCCTCATGCTGGCCTTGCTCGGGGTGATCCTTGTCCTCGGAATGGTCGGCATCATCGGGGCCGCAGCGCGCGACGCGCAAGTCCCGCCGGGCAAAACCGCCGCGCCCGAACGCCGCCGCCGCGCATTTGTAGCCATGACGGTTGCATTTGTCATTCTCGTCGCCGGAGTCATCCTCGGTGGCAAGTGGTGGAACGCCGAGGCCGCCGACTACTCCTCCTATATCTATAAGCCGCTGCAGATGAACGCGACCGTACAGCCTGACAATGTTCTCGATTTAAAAATGGTTGATCCCGGATGGCTGCACGCGCGCAAACTTGACGACTTCGTCCCTGACCACAACCACCTCATGCACCTCTACGCGATTCGCTGGCCGGCCATGGACGTCGTTTTTCACCTGCATCCCGATCAGGTCGGCTCAGGCGACTTCCATCTCGCATTGCCTACGATGCCCGCCGGGACATACAAGCTCTATGCCGATGTTGTCCACGCCAACGGCTTTCCCGAGACGCTGGTCACGTCCATTACTGTGCCCTTCACCCATGGACGCGAACTGACCGGAGACGACGCCGAAGGGACAGCGACCGCTGTCACATCCACGGGCCGAGGCACCCAAACCAGCGCCAGTTATAAGCTGCCCGATGGATACACCATGGTCTGGAAGCGCCCGGCAACCCTCACCGCGAAGGCCCCCGAAGACTTCACATTCACACTGCTCGATGCGAACGGTCAGCCGCCAAAGGACATGGCGCTTTACATGGGCATGACCGGCCACGCTGCCTTCGTCAAGACCGACGGCACCGTCTTCGCACATATCCATCCCTCAGGAACTGTATCCATGGCCGCTCTTATGATGGCGCAGGCCGAGAACCAGACTGCATCAAACAACATGAGCAATATGCCAGGAATGGACATGAGCGGCAGTGATTCGCAGCCTATCCCTAACTCCGTGGGCTTTCCCTATGGTTTTCCCACGCCGGGCAACTACCGCATCTTCGTTCAGATGAAGCACGCTAACATCATCGAAACCGCAACTTTTGACGCGCAGGTGCAGTAGCTCACGGTTCAACGTCTCTTGCCACCCACCACAGCACCTCTCCATAGATCTTCCACTTTGAGGCATTGCTCACGTCGAGCGGAAGGCACTTGTGGTTGGCCGATACCATCAGGTCTGAACCCGCCAACCGCTGGAATCGCGCCACCTTGAACCCCATGTCGCGATGCGCTACGACCGTAAGTTTCTGGTCCAGAACCTCGCGGTCCGTTACCGCCGTGTCTACAAAGATGATGGAGCCGCTCGCAATCAACGGATACATCGAGTCGCCCGCTACATGCATGCTGATCATTTTTTCCGGATGCGGGCACCACGAAAGCGGGGCCAGCAGAATGTCTTCGACCTCAACTTCGGAAAGGCTCACATTCTCCTTCGGCGCGATCCGATCGCCAAACGCTGTCACATTCAGCAGCGGAATCGCAACGGCATTCCCTTTGTCCGACAGCTGTTTGGACGTTCTGCGGCTCGCAACCAGTTTGAAATCCCTAAGGCTCACTCGCAGAGAGGACATTATGCTGTGCAGGCTCGCATCTGAAAGCCCTGCGGCACCCATTCCCGCGCGCTCCCAGAAGTAAATCCCATCCGGCCTCTGGGCCAGATTTCCGAGCGCGATATACGTTTCCGCCGTCGGTTCGTGTTTTCCCTGTGTCCAACGCGAGACAGTCGCCGGCGAGACCCCAAGCCTTTCCGCCAGATCGGCCTGTGTCAGCTTCAGGTCTCTCAGTACCTGTCGAATCCGTTCGGACCATTGCGGATTGCCCATCGCAACTCCGTCCCAGATATTTCATCGGTGCAATTCCTTCAATGAAATCAATGATTTAGCACCGATGTCAGGTATCCTAGCAGGAACTCGGGCGCATCAAAGAATAAGACCAGAAACCTGGTTTCAATGAACCGGCGAACTATCGCCCCAGAAAGGTCGAAATGGATCGGCGGTGGAACTCTGGTTCCGAAATTACAGGTTTTCCGAGGATAAAAATGCCCAGCGCTGTTAGCGCTTACAAGCTTTTGATCGTCGATGATGAGCCAATGGTCTCCGAAAGCCTGGCCCTATTATTTTCGACGCGTGGTTATGAAACGCGGGTTGCGTATTCGGCCGAACAGGCGATAGAAATTATCGCCGAGTGGCAACCGGACCTGGCCATCGTTGACGTCATACTCCCCCAAATGAATGGTATCGATCTGGCCATCGTCTTGAAAGCAAATTATCCATTGTGCCGTTCCGTGCTTTTCTCTGGACAGCCGTTTACATCGGAGATTCTGGAGGAGATGACAAAAAAAGGCCACACGTTCGAAGTTCTGGCCAAGCCGGTGGATCCAGCCTTTCTACTGGAAATGATAGGTCAGATGCGCCTGGAAAGCGAAGCAAGCGCACCCTTCAGCGAACTCATGAATTAGACCTGTCCTACGCCTGGCTTGCTCTACAACGCAGGCTTGTCCCAATCCGCCAGCACAAACTCACTCAGCGGCTTTCTCTGTCGCGGCGAAGTCTCCTGCGCCCGCATCTGATCGTGCAGCGTATTCGGATCGCCCAGATATCCCAATGCAGTCACAGCACCGATGTCATAATCGGCCGAGACATTAAAGGCTCTACGTGCCTTTGCGTGATCGAAACCCGCCATCGAGTGCGTATGCAGTCCCAGCGCCGTCGCCTGCAACGAGAGGTATGCCGTGGCTGCGCCCGTGTCGTGAATCGAGTACTGGTTCGGCTTCCCGTTCTGCGCAAACTTGTTGCTCCCGACCGACAAAATCAGCACAGGTGCGCTCTTTGCCCAGCCCTGGTTGAACTCCACCAGCGAATCGAAAATTTTCTGGTAAGTTGCGTCCCCGCGCCGACCAAGAAAAAAGCGCCATGGCTGCTCGTTGTAAGACGATGCCGCCCAGCGCGCCGCCTCGAATATCTTCTTCAGATCATCGTTCGACACATCCTTATCCGCAAAGGCGCGAGGGCTCCAGCGGCGCAGAAAAAGATCTTCGACTCCGGGCACAGCCGGAGCATGCTTCAGCTTTTCTAACTCTTCTGGCGTATAAGGCACAAATAGAACTCCCTTCAGGAATGTTTCTGTACATGCTTAGATTCGGCTTGCGTCGCAAACGTCGTGAAAATCTCATGTCTCATTTCGCTGTATCATGGGTTTTCCAGAAAGCATTCAGGAGACCCGCTGTGAAGATGCGCCATCTCGCGCTCGGCCTGCTGGCAGCCGCGTCCATCGCCGGCCTTGCCCAAACCCAGAGCCAAACGGAAAACAAGCTCTCGCCCAAATGGGAAGAACTCACCGCTGCGGACTTCATCACCGCCATCCATCAGTCGCAGGGCGTCTGCATGCTCCCCTTCGGGATCATTGAAAAACACGGCCCACATCTGCCCCTTGGCAACGACCTCATCAATGCGCGCTATGTCGCCGAGCATGCCGCCGCGGAAGAATACGCTGTCATCTTCCCCGCCTACTACTTCGGACAGATTGCCGAAGCGAAGCAAGAGCCGGGCACGGTTTCCTACAGCATGCACATGCAGCTCGATCTTTTGCAGGAAACCACCAACGAAATGGCCCGCAACGGCTGCAAGAAGATCGTCATCGTCAACGGGCATGGAGGCAACGACAGCTTTCTGCCCTATTTCGCTCAATCACAGTTACAAATGTCGCATGACTACGTCGTTTACATCTACCGCTGGCATGAGAACTATCCCGGCCGTCCCGCGCTGCACTCAAAAGTTGACATGCACGCCGGCGAATCGGAAACAGCGCACACCATGGTCTCGCGCCCCGACCTCGTCCATCAGGACCGCGCCGCGCAGGAATCCGGCGCCGACCAAGCCCGTCAGCATCTGCCGCCTGACGTCTACACCGGCATCTGGTGGTATGCGCGCTTTCCCAATCACTACGCGGGAGATGGCAGCGCCGCCACGCTCGTCCTCGGCGAGGCCGATATGAAGGCAAACGTCAGCGACCTCGTCAGCGCACTCCGCGCCATCAAGGCCGACCAGACCAGCCTGCAACTGCAAAACGAGTTCTATGAGAAGGCGCAGCACCCGCTCGATACGAAGCAGTAGAGTGAAATTCGTTTTAGCTTAAAACCTGTACTGTCTGTCACAAACTGTTATGCAGGTCGTCCATGCCGCCATGTATCGTATTCCTCATGAACTTCCAAAAGATTCGTAAGACCGGCAGCCTTCTGCCGGCCGTCGCTGCCTTATGCTTATTTGCACTTTGCTCCCTCCCAACCCGCGCACAAGCTGACAAAGAAAAACCCGCCGACAAAACCGCCCCCGAAAAATCAGACAAGGACAAGGCACAACCGCCACTTCCGGCCGACGCACATGTCGAGCAGTCGATGCAGCTCGACGGCAAAACGCTGCGCTATATCGTCACCGTTGGCACACTGCCTACGCGCGATAAGGACGGCAAAGAAGCCGGCAAGGTTGTCTTCACCGCCTATACGGTTGATGGGCCAAACCGCCCCGTCACCTTTGCCTTCAACGGCGGCCCGGGCGCATCTTCTGTCTATCTCAACTTCGGCGCCATCGGGCCCAAGCATCTTCAGGGCGTCGGCAATGAAGGCGACAGCCCCTCCGACCCAACTACGCTGGTCGACAACCCCGGCACCTGGCTTGATTTCACCGATCTTGTCTTCATCGATCCCATCGGAACCGGCTTTAGCCGCTCAGAAGTCCCTGAAGCCGAAGGAAAGAAGCTCTTCTACAGCACAGAGTCCGATATCGAATACCTCTCGCGCGCCGTCTATGACTGGCTTGTCACCAACAATCGGCTCACTTCCAGAAAATATCTCGTTGGCGAAAGCTACGGCGGATTCCGCGGCCCGCGCATCACGCACTATCTGCAAACGCAGCTTGGCGTGGCCATGAACGGCGTCGTGCTCGTCTCGCCCTACCTCAACCCAACCATCGAACAAAATGGAGACCTCTCACCTATACCCTGGATGGTCACGCTGCCGTCTATCACCGCCGCACATCTTGAGCGCGAGAACAAGCTCACGCCTGAGGCCATGCAACAGGTCATCTCCTACACGCTCGGCGACTACGCCACCGACCTCTTCAAGGGCCGGACCGACCCCCAGGCCACCGACCGCATCGTCAAAAAAGTGACCGAGATGACCGGCCTTGACCCCGAATTCGTCAAGCACTCCGGAGGCCGCCTTGAAACCGGCGCTTATCTGCGTGAAGTCTTCCGCGAAGAGGGCAAAATTGGCTCCGTCTACGATTCAAACGTAACCGCCTATGATCCGTTCCCCTATTCGCCCGAGCAGCGCTCGAACGATCCGCTGCTTGAAACACTCATCGCCCCCATGACCAGCGCCATGGTCGATTTCGTGACCCATACCGTCGGCTGGAAAGTCGATGCCCGCTACAATGCTCTGTCCTATGAAGTCGGTCGCCTGTGGGACCGCGATGAGGAACTGCGTAAAGGTTCGGTCGACGCTCTTCGCCAGGCCGTGGCCGCCGATCCCAAAATGCGCGTCATCATCGCCCACGGTTGGAACGATCTGTCGTGCCCCTTCATGGGATCGATCCTCACCGTCGACCAGATGCCGCTCATGGGAACAGACACTACCCGCGTCGCCGTCCACGAATACCCCGGCGGACACATGTTCTACACCCGCGAAGCCAGCCGCTTGGATCTGCGCAAGGATGTGATGGACATGGTCAGCAAGCACTGAACAATTCGGCATGGGTCATTTGGAATGAACTGACGCCTACTCATACTGGTGGCCCAAGCTGAAGGTAGCAGCTTCCCTATGCAAATTTTCAACTCAAATTATCTTTTGCCCAGGCAAAGATAGACCCTGCTGCCGAGACCACAATCAAAAGCCAAGTGATTCCCTTTACGCAATGAAGGTTTGTGCAGGTGTCCTTCAGCGACGCGTTAATGGAAGCCCCAGCCGCGGCGGCGACGGAAATCGCTGTACCCACGGCTGCCAGCCTGGCTTTTCTTGTTCCCCAGGCTTTCTTCCAGGCCATCTGGTAATCCTGGGCCTTTAGATATTGACCGCTTCTTCCCTCAGCGTCGCTGTCCGAATGGATGGTGATGTGATCTCTATTTCGGAGGTCGTTGCAGGCTGCGCGTGCGCCTACTTCGAGCACATACGACTTGCCCAGCAGAACGACCTTGACCTTGTCGCCTTCCTTCAGGCCCAGGCTGTTCTTATCGGTCAGAATCGCTACCCCTGGCGGGGTCGCAGTGCGGCCCGTGACGATACATTCCTTACCGGGCGCGCCAAACATAGCTATACCCCCGCTATCTCTTTGACTCGGACCTTTGCCCCGCCTACGGCCCGCTCAAATGCCTCGCCCGCCCTGATGAGCGCTCCTGGATCAAGTGGCGAACCAGCTGGCTTGTCGTTTTCTTCAAAGTAGGTGATGAGCGCCTTCTTCACAACGTCTAATATCTCGGGTTTGATCCGGCTGTAAGCGTCAATGAATTCGTCCATGTCGCCGGGAGATCCTGTTGGATCCTCTGGATCTTTATCGTCGCGTCTCCAATTCCGCATTTCCGGTCCAACGCAATACACACACTGAAATTCCCGTGGGTTGTCATTCTTGAACCCATGCTCGTTGCATACAGCAATATTGCAGAGCTTGCAAAAGCCCCAACAATTGCCGACAAACGCCAGTTCCACACGAACAAACTTCTTTTTCCTCTCATTGGGCGGTTGAGAACAGGCGTAACACACAAGGTCCATAGCGGCCAAAACAATATCACACGCAATAGCGGTATGCCACTGAAATGCTGGATACCGGCACCCTTGCTCTCACAATCCTGTATCCTTGTCATCGCCTTCTGGTTCGGCTCGGGGGAATGGACTGGCAAAATCCTCAAATCCGGCAGACATTCGGTCATATCGGCAAGCGTATGCCTGCATTTTCTGTGCAGGAGTCACCCTGGCCTTATCTGCGTGCGGAGGCGCTCAGTACACACCGCCTCCAATTACTCTTTCCGTCTCACTAAGCAATCCCACGATCATGTTGTCTCCGGGAAGTTCTATCAGTGTTCCCGTAGTCGTCGTCGCTCCCACTGAAACCGTGACTTTCGCCATCAGTGGCCTGCCAGCCGGAGTCGCTGAAAGCTACAAGGAATCCGAGTCTAACCCGTCAGGACTGCTCACGCTTACCGCTGGCGCAGCTACAAAATCCGGAACCTACCAGCCCACAATCATCGTCGGCTCATCCGGTCAGACAGCGTCGTTTGTCTTCACACTGGTGATTACCACGGTGAACGCCAGCTCTGAGTCCTGAGAAATTATTATCGAGTCCACCGTGGCTATCCTCTAAGACGTGCCCGTTTCGTTCCACGGGAACGACAACGCATCCACTCATCCGCCTCGTCATCCATCAACTGAGTAAGCGAGACTCCCCGAGCTGTTTCCGCCCTTCAGAATGTAGTGCAGCAGCATGGACCGGCCACCCCATTTGCTGGCTGCACCCGCGCGGTCATCTTGCGAGCCATGCGGCGGCAGGCCCTTTCCCTGTTGGCAGCTCTCTGAAAATAGCCTACATGTCTTCAATCACAATCCCAGTACGCGGTCCGCGCGCGTCACAAAGGCCCCACGCCATGCGCGGCGTGTTGTGGGCGATGCCGCAGCGGCCATCAGGAGCCAGCAGGATGATGCCGCCGTGGCCTCCTAAGCGCTTGTAAAGATATGCGATTGCATCGGGCGCGACCTGTTCCGGCGCACGGCCCTGCTGCACGCGGTCTACAGCCCATTTGCCAAGCACTAATTTCATAATCGGTTCGCCCCATCCGGTGAGTGAGACGGCTGCACTTGTATTGTCGGCGTAGCAGCCGCAGCCGATGAGCGAGGAATCGCCGACGCGACCGGGAGCTTTGTTTAAAGTGCCTCCTGTGGATGTGGCTGCGGCGATGTTGCCGTTCGCGTCCAGGGCCACGGCGCCGACGGTGTCGTGTGAGGCAAGTTCTGCCGCTGTCTCCGGAGATTTGTCATCGCCGGCGAAGGTGAGGTCGGGCAGTCCGGCACGCTCCTTCGCCTGGGCCTGTTGAAGGCGCAACCGCTCGCGGTCGAGCACAAGCTCTGAGTTGTCGATCAGCTTCATGCCGTGCGATTGCGCGAATTCCTCCGCGCCCTGCCCAACGAAGTAGACGTGCGGGCTTTTATCGAGGACGAGCCGCGCTGCATGAATCGGGTTGTGCAGGCGCTCGACGCAGGCTACGCCTCCGGCGCGCATCGTGGCCCCGTCCATGAGCAGAGCGTCGAGCTGCACGCGGCCGTCGCGGGTAAGAAAGCTGCCGCGTCCGGCGTCGAAGATGTCGTCATCCTCAAGCACGGCGACAGCGGCTTCGACGGCGTCAACGGCGGATGCGCCTTTTTGGAGCAGCGCATATCCGGCAGCGAGAGCATTCGACACGCCGCGCTGGTGCGCTTCGACCATGTCATTGGGAATGGCCCAGGCGCCGCCGTGAACCAGGAGCAGAGGTGAATGTGGCATACGCGAACTCCTGATTGTAATTTCCTAATGGCCAGTCCTCAACATAGCGAAGGCTCGTTAGGGTCGCACTGCTTGAGCGTCAACACCAGTGAGTAGTGCTTGTTTAGAATACCGGTGACAGTTTCCGTCCGCTGTAGCTCCTTAAGGTCGCCCGCGGCGCTGATGGAGTAGCGGTTGCCGCAGATGGCCGCCAGTCCTTCGCGGCTAAGGTATGCTAGGCAGCCAACCATGCGCACAGCCAACGGCGAACGAAGAGCGCGCGGTGGGAGGTCCACGTCGCCCTGATCATTGGTCATGACTTGCTCAATGTTTTCGTGACGCTGCGCCGACGTCTGCTGCCATAATTCGCTGACGCCTGTTTGCGCCAATGGTGCACCGAACTGGTCCACCAGCTTTACATGATATGCGGGAACGATTGTCAGGTCCTGCGGATAAAAGAGCACGACCAACACCAAACTCGAAAACAACCACCAGGCCCATTTCTGTCCCATCGGGGCTACTCTATCGCGATTTCGGCAGTCAAGTCACCGTCGTAACTATGCAGGATAAGCGGCCTCGTCCTAGCCTGATTTCTATGGGTCAGATACATGCGGTACTTTGGGGCCTGGCTCTGGCAACCAGTTCACCAGGCCTCCTCTTCGCTACCGCCAAACCGCATGTCACCGCCCTGGGTGCTGTGCGAAGAGTGCCGTACTCGATTGCCGGCGATCCGGCGGGCGCTGCACCTGACGAGAATGAGCTGCGGGTCCGGCCTCTCGTCATCGATGCAAAGATCAAGGAATGGACGACCGGAGAGGTCCACGACGTTACTGATCGGAGCTTTGCCGTGCGGCGCGCTATCCGGTTAAATGATGCCCTCCCGACAGACAAGGCCGAGCATTGGGTCTGGCAGCGCGGACCCTGGCTGCTTGTTGACCGTGCTACCGGACACATCACCGCCCTTAAGCTTCCGGACTACGATCCATCGGTTTCGAGCGTGGTGTGGTTCCGCGACTACGCGGCTTATTGCGGTCTGACAGCCAAAGCAAGTCAACTCTATGCCATTGTGGCGCAGGTGGCGGTGCGCAAACCGGTCTTGGCAAAAAAGCTTGGCGCCTGGGACACAGAAGATCATCCGAAGCCCGCCTGCGCGGCTTCGACATGGCAGCGCGAACCATTGCGCGTCACTTTTCAGCCGACGGGAGGAGCGCAGGTCAGTTTCGATCTGCTAGGGGCTTCGGCGGTCCTGGTGGAAGACGGCGACGCAGAGGACAGCGACAATTAGCGACAACTAGACGCATCAGGCTGTTTCGAGCGCATGAAATTCGACAATGCGCATTCAGCTTGTCATTTGGAGCCGGCATCCCATTCGGCTACACTGGTTTCGTGCGACGCGTGCTTTCCATCTCGATGCTGCTGCTTTTCAGCTTTTCGCTGATTTCGCCGCTCATCGGGTCGGATGCTGTTGAAGCAAACTTGCCGGCCTGCTGTCGTCGAGGCGGCAAGCACCATTGCACGCTGTTGTCTGAATCTCTTTCCAAACAGGGCAAGAGCATCGAGATCATCGCTGAGGAGTGCCCCTTCACTCCGGCTGTTCCTGCGGTAGCACACTTTTCTGCCATTGTTCCGCCGATAGGCGACGCTGTTTTTGCGGGACTTATAAGCCATCCAGCCATTCACGCGCAGACAGCGGCGAAGTATCGTATTTCCTTTGACCGCTCGCGCCAGAAGCGCGGTCCTCCCAGCCTCATTCTTCTGTAGCTCACTCAGTGGTTTTGCTGCTCATCGAGTCCTGGGATTTTTCTCCAGCTACATGAAGGAGGCTTCTGCCAGATGTGCAGAATTGCATTCATTTTGCTCTTATCCGGGCTGATTTTCAGCCAGCATGCGCATGCGACTGTCTTTGGGCGCGTTGAAGGCATCGTGCATGATCCGCAGCACAGGCCTGTTGCTGGGGCGCAGATTGTGCTCAAGTCCGCGACATCGGACTTTTCTCAGAACACACAGAGCAATGGCGACGGAGAATTTCTCTTTAGTGCAGTTCCAGCGGGCGAGTATCTCATCACGATCAGTCAATCGGGTTTTCGCACGATGGAAGAGAACATTGCGGTGGCCTCAAACACATCGCCCATTCTGCATTTCGAGCTGGACATCGCGAGCGTGCAGCAATCCGCTGTAGTAACTGCGGAAACGCAGGCGGTAAACGTAGACAGCGTCACTCCTACCGCGCTTGTCAGCCGTGATGATATTGTCCGTACGCCGGGGGCGAGCCGGACCAACGGATTTGAAATGATTACGGATTTCGTTCCGGGGTCGTATGAAACGCATGACATGTTGCACATGCGCGGCGGCCACCAGGTCAGCTGGCTCATCGACGGTGTGCAGATTCCCAACACCAACATCGGCAGCAACCTTGGGGCGCAGATTGACCCCAAAGATATTGACTACCTCGAAGTGCAGCGCGGAAGTTATAACGCCGACTTGGGCGACCGCACTTATGGCGTCTTCAACGTCGTTCCGCGGGCCGGCTTTGCCGGCAACAATCAGGGCGAATTGGTGCTGAGCGGGGGAAATTTCTACCAGACCAACGATCAAATCAACTTCGGCAGCCACAGTGAAAAGTTTGCCTATTATGCGAGCCTGAACGGCAACCGCAGCAACTATGGCCTGCAGCCACCGATCGCGGATGTTTATCACGATGCGGTGAACGGCTATGGCGGGTTTGCATCGTTCATATACAACCGCACACCGCGCGACCAATTCCGTCTGGTGACACAACTGCGCACAGACTATTTCCAGGTGCCCTACGATCCTGATCCGAACAGCCCCGAAAATCAGGTTTATGACTCAAGCGGGTTGCGTGACGGGCAACATGAGACAGACGGCCTTGCTGCATTCTCATGGGTGCGGACATTCAATGCATCGACGCTATTACAAGTTTCGCCGTTCTATCACTACAACAGCGCCAACTACGTGCCAAAACCGTACGATTTTCCCGTAGCCACGACCAGCGACCGCGCTTCCAACTATGGCGGGCTGCAGGGGTCGATTACGACTGAGATTGCCCGCAACAACATTCAAACCGGAATCTACTCCTTCGGGCAACACGACAGCTACCTGTTCGGAAGCATCTTCAACGATGGCAGTTATCCAGGCTTCTCCACGCCGGATTCAGCGACAGGGGGATTGGTCGAAGAGTTCATTTCTGACAATTACAAAGTCACGCCCTGGCTTACACTCATCGGCGGCCTGCGTCAGTCCTGGTTTCGCGGTGACTTTACCGAGAAGGCAACCAGTCCGCGCGTGGGCGCCGCCGTACAGGTTCCGAAACTTAACTGGGTATTTCGCGGATTCTATGGGCACTACTATCAGCCGCCTCCGCTGCTGACGGCTTCTGGTCCGATCCTTGGCTATGCCAACGCCTCAAACACGGCATTCGAGCCATTGCATGGCGAGCGCGATGAGGAGCACCAATTTGGGGTACAGATCCCGTTCCGCGGGTGGCTGCTTGACGCCGATACGTTTAGAACGCGCGCGAACAACTTCCTTGACCACAGCAATGTGGGCGAATCGAGTCTTTATTATCCGGTGACGATCGACGGTGCGCTTATTCGCGGATGGGAGTTGACGCTACGTTCTCCCCGCCTCTGGCGATATGGGCAGGCGCATTTGGCCTACTCGAACCAGATTGCCGAGCAGCGCGGTGCGATTACGGGTGGTCTTGTTTGCTTCCCTGTCGGTTCAACGCAATGCGAGGCGGATTTCAGCTATTCGCCGCTTGATCACGATCAGCGCAATACGCTCAATGTTGGCTATGACGCGTCGCTGCCGTGGCGGGTTTTCGCATCCACGAATGTCTATTACGGCTCAGGGTTTACGAATGGAAATCCGAACGAGCAGTACCCAGGACCCTATTTGCCGGAACACACCACCTTCGATCTGTCGCTGGGCAAGACATTCGCGGAAGATATAACCGTGTCGGTTACATCCATAAATGTTGCCAATCACCGGGTGCTGCTGGACAACAGCCTGACCTTCGGGGGCTTTCACTACAACGATCCCCGCCAGATTTATGGTGAAATCCGCTACAGATTCCACTATTAGAGGATCACTTTTTCATGTCGCGCGAATCCCATTGGATACAACCGGTGGGTTGGGTGTAGTCCACCAGCTTGCACCCTGAGACGCTGCCGGGCGCGTTGTTGCCACTGCTGAAAGGCATCAGCGTAGGCGGCCCGAGTATGCCCAGGAACTGGCTGTCCCATTTCACCGGTATGAGCGAATTATTTTTGAGGGTGAACGTCGCCTGGGATGGGGTCGGCCTTCCATCCACGGGGTCGAAGTCCAGCACCAGGGATTTTTTATTTAGCTTCCAGTGAAGATGCCATACCTCGGGGTCTTTCTCGTGCCAGTTCTGCTGCAGTATGGCAGTCCCGTCCTTCGCCAGTTCGAGAAAGACGACACGATGAACCTCCGCGGAATATCCGCCACTGCCCATATAGAAGTTCTTGAGCTTATCGGCATAGCTGGAAGCCGCAAGGAAAGCGATCGTAACCAGGGCAACGTATCTGGGACGGAAGATCCCCATACCGCCTACATCATAGCGCGAACTATAGATTTTTCGATGGGTGAATGGATGTGCTCAGGTCGAATTCCCAGACCGACACCTCGCGCAAGGAGCCGTCTGATTCCGGGAATTCGTGTAAAAGCGCGCAATTGCCAGGGTGCCTTTGCTTTTTTCGGAGTACCGAGAAAATTCAGCGATACATTGTGAATTCTTGCCTGCGCCGACTGAACCACTCGTACGGGAAATTCGCGCCGCTGCTGCACCTGCGCGAGCAAATCATCTGTTACGCGCCTTTCACGCAGGGCCTGAGTCAGGATGTTTGCCGCAGCCACAGCGTCCTGAACTGCAAAATTGATGCCCACGCCGCCTGCAGGAGACATGGCGTGCGCAGCGTCTCCGAGGCAGAGCAGACCGGGCTTGTGCCATTTACGCAGCCGGTTGATCTGGACCGACAGCAGCTTAATCTGGTCCCAGTGCTGGATCTCTTCCACACGTTCGCTCAGAAACGGCGCTACAGACAGGAGTTGACTGCGGAACGCGGGCAGCCCGGCATTTCTTACTAAATCAAATGCTCCTTTGCGGATGATCAGGCCTGCCTGGAAGTAATCTCCACGATTGATCAGGATCAGCATCTGGCCATAATCAATGCGGCCCAGCGCCTGATAAGAATCGTCCGGCTTACGGCTGATGCGGAACCAAAGCACATCGACTGGCACGCCGAAATTGATGACTTCAAAATGTCCGGAGTCGCGTACATTTGAGTGCCGTCCATCGCAGCCGATAACGAGATCAGCTTCGATCTCAATCTCTCCTTCGGGCGTTTTCACACGCACCCCCTTGATTGCACCGCTTTCTTCAAGGAGTCCTACAGCTTCGTGTTCCATACGCAGATGGAATGTAGTGAATTGCTTGCTGTGATCCGTGAGGAAGTTCAGGAAATCCCACTGCGGCATGAGAGCAATGAACCTGCACTGCACAGGCAAATGAGAGAAATCAGCTACTGTGAAAGCGAAATCTCCATAAAGTCCACCGATTGACCGCACCTCCTGATGCGGCACTTTCAGAAATTCCTCTAACAGGCCAAGCTCGCGCATTAACTCAAGAGTTGATGGGTGTATGGTGTCGCCGCGGAAGTCGCGGAAGAAATCTTTGTGCTTCTCCAGCACAGTGACGCTGACGCCGGCGCGCGCCAGCAGATACCCGAGCATCACTCCCGCAGGTCCACCGCCGGCAATGCAGCATGTTGTGGTTTCGCGTTTCTGCATGCGTCTGCTCCTCGAACCCTTACGAGGATTACCATACATCCATGGATACTTTCGATGATCTTCTTAAACAGGCTGAAATTGCGCATGGCCATCTTTGCGCTGGGCAGATACTCGGAGTTCGCATGGCCATGCTTGGCTGCGCCCGCCTCGGCATCGAAGAGCCGCGTGGAACAGACCGCAAACGTCTGGTGACATTTGTGGAAATTGACCGCTGCGCTACGGACGCGATTGGTGTCGTTACCGGGTGCCGCCTGGGCAAGCGCGCACTGAAGTTCCGCGACTGGGGAAAGATGGCGGCCACGTTTATTGACCTTGCTTCCGGCCGCGCGATTCGCATTTCGGCGAAAGAGTCATCGAAAGCGTTGGCGCGTGAGATGTATCCGGAGATTGAGAACAAGAACCAGCACCAAATGCGCGCGTATCGCGAGATGAGCGACAGCGACTTATTCGACGAGCAATGGGTTCGGGTTACTGTCGAACCGAACGAGATGCCGGGCTACAAAGGCGAGCGGATCGCCTGCGATATCTGCGGTGAAGGCATCAATTATGACCGCTTCATACGCCGAGACGGTAAAACGCTTTGCCTAAGCTGCGCCGCTCCGGAAGAGCGATATTATCAGCCTGTCTGAAAAGAAAAAGCCCGTCACTTTGGCGGGCTTTTTCAGGTTGCGGGCGAAATCAGAAGCTGAAGCGCGCTCCAAATTCACCTGTGAAGGACTGCGGGATCACAGTGCTGTTAGGCGTAATGAAGTTGGTTGGTTTCAGGAACGTGGATGGATCGGTGGGATCGAGCGAGTTCACATTGCTCTGAAGGTTCGGGCCGAAATTGGCGCGGTTCGTCAGATCAAATCCCTGGAAGAAGACTTCGACGTTGTATCTTTCTCCAAAGGTAATTGTCTTGCCGATTCTGGCATCGAGTTCAACGAAGGTCTGGCCTCCGGTCGAATTGTACGATGCCTCCTCGCATGTTCCGGCTGAGAGGCAAGACTTGTAGAAGCTGCTGCCGTACACACTGCCATCGGAATTGAAGAGCGCAGTGAGGTCAGAGAACTTGTTCATCTTGCCGCCTTTGGGAATGATGGCGTGCGCATTGCCGCGACCGCTCCCCACGCCCCATTTGTCGCTGCTGGAATAGACATCGACCGGTCGTCCGGAACCGATCTGGAAAATCGGAGATATATTGATTTTCCAGGGAAGCGCGAGAGTCGCAGCCGTTGTCAGGTGATGGGTTTCATCGTTCGGAGCGCGGCCGTGATCCTGGCGGCGGAATTGGCCCAGGAACGGATTTGTAGCCGTATTGCGGAATGCCGCCGGGTTGCCTTCAAAGGCGAGTGCCTTCGACCAGGTGTAATTAGCGGTGCCGGTGACGTGTTTCCACATCTGCTGGCGATAGCTGAGATTCAGAGCATCGTAGTATGAGCGCCCGATCGACTCCTCCTCGCCGAATCGACCAAGTACAGGAACACCAGCGGCCTTAAACGCTGCGGAGAATGGCCTGATTCCGCCATTGAAGTACTCGGTCGGATTGATGTTGACCGTTTTGTTTTCGTGGAGGCCGCGCGCCTGCACATATTCCACTTCCACAACGGAGTGGGTATTCGGTGCAATCTGTAGGCCAAAGTTGATCTGCTGTGTATATGGGTTGCGATAATTCGGGTTCATCAGGCGGCCGGTAGAGCCGGGCGCAAGATCATGGCTGGCAGGCGGAATGACCGGCATGGGATCGACCCCGTAACGCCAGTTGCTCAAAATAATGTTCGTGCCGGGTACGATGTTAGCAGCGGAACAGCTTGAATCGCCAGGGCCATTGCAGGCGATGCTGAAGGTGTTTGCAAACACTGTGTTGTTGGACTGCTGAATCATGAACAGCGGAATATTCTCGAACGTCTGTCCGAAATACAGGCCATAACCGCCACGGACGACAAGGCGGCTGTTGCCAAACGCATCGAAGGCAAAGCCGATACGCGGGCTGAAATCGAGATTGTCATTGTGCGGTAAACCGGTGTAGACGCCGCCGATATGGCTGAGATCCGGGATATAACCTGTGTTGTAGTTATTGCCATTGCGCGTTGCCGGCACAGTGGGAACACCGGTCGCGGCAGCTGCTTGCAGCTCCTGGACCGTGCGGCTGTTTTTCTGCTTGTCGATGCCGTAGAGATCGATATCGCGGTCATAGCGGATACCGAGGTTCAAAAGGAGTCGCTGGGTCACTTTCCAGTCATCCTGGAAGTAGAGACCGATCATCTTCGGCGAAAGGTTAAATGAAGGATCGCCGGCGGTGCCTGTCATGCCCTGCACGAGTCCTGGAGTTGCAAAGCCCTGCGGATACTTGGCCGGATTTCCCAAAATATTGGAGGGGGTGTCAAAGAAATCGAATTCCGGAGTCGGATTGTTCTCGAAAAAGCCACCGACCTGGGGTTCATAGATATAGTCAACACCGGTACGGAATGTGTGGGTGCCGTGTATCCATGAGAAATCGTCGCGGAACTGGAACTTGTGCTGGCTTGACTTCTGCGGAACATTAATGTTTGTCCCGAAGCTGGTGCCATCAGGGAAGTCGACATACGGGGTTCTTGTTGTTGAATCGATCAGGTTATTCCAGTACTGGAACCCGAAGGTGAAGTTGTTGACAACGTTGGATGTGAGAATCGAGTTCAGAGTAAAGTTTGTCAGAATCAGATCGTTAATGGTGAAGTTGCCTTCTGACAGATCGTTCTGAGATGTGGACTGGTCATTGTTGCTCTTATTGTCCTGCGCCGTATAGCTGATAAAGGCCCTTTCGTTCTGGTTGAAGCTGTGGTCGATACGGCCGTTGTAGCGCTTGTCGTCATAGGGCGTGGGAAGTGTGTGTGCAGGCTGCGGCGCAGGATTGAAAGCTCCGCTATTGGCTGCAAGCACCAACTCGTTGTAGGAATCCGGGTTGACAGAGAGGCTGGAACGCTCCCGTAATCCCTCATAAGCGAAAAAGCCAAAATCCTTATCCTTCCGAATCGGGCCTCCAAACGATCCTCCATATTGCTGGCGGCTATAGTCAGGCTTCGGCTGATGGCCTTGTTCGGAGAAGTAGTTATTAGTCTGGAAGTCCTGCGTGCGGAAGAAACCATACAGGCTGCCATGGAAGGTATTCGTGCCGGATTTGGTGACCACGTTGAGGGCCGCGCCTTCGCTCTTTCCGTTCGCGGCGGAAAAACGGTTCGGGCTGATGTTGAATTCCTGCACAGCTTCGAGAGGCAACTGCATGACAGCGCCACCAACGGTGTTGTCCTTATTGTCAATGCCATTGACGGTAGTGTTGGTATTGCGGCCAGACGAGCCGTTCACTGCGTAAATCGCATACCGGTTCTTGGTCGGATCATAGCTGTCCACCTGCTTGACACCCGGCGCCAGGATCGCCAGATTGGCGAAGTCACGTCCATTCAAGGGAAGCGCCTGAATATCCCGTTGCGTTACGGCGGTGGAAACATCGGTCTTTTCGGTATCCATTAACTGGTTGCCCGCGGTCACCTCAACGGTCTGCGTCACTTGTCCGGCAGTGAGCGGAACGTTGACTGTAGCCGTGGTGCCAACCAGTATTTGCAGCCCCTTCACCTGGGCAGGACTGAATCCGCTGGCTGCCACCGTGAGTTGATAAGAGCCAACAGGTAATAAATCGAATCGATACTCGCCTGCTCCATTCGTGACTGTTTTTCGCTCGGCATTTGTAGAAGTGCTGGTTACCGCAACGGAGGCGCCGACAACCGCAGCCCCGGTTGGGTCGGTAACAACGCCGGCGATATTGCCGCTCGCCGTTACTTGGGCCAGTAAAGCACAGTTCCCCAATAAAACTGCAAGCACAAACAACAAACATCGAATGGGACGCAGGTGCGTCCTGCACGTCATAGCCATAAACCACTCCTTAGGAAAAATACTGCACAATCGGTTGCCTAACGGAACCGAGGCCTCATGACCCCTGGGTTCGGAATTCACAACAAATTCACAACACAGGATTGCTGGAGATAGTAAATGCTTGTCAGCAAATCGTCGATAGGAAAAATCAGCCGCGCCAAGTCCGGATAAATTTCTCTTATTTCGCCTGTCATAACCCTATGGCTTACAAAGTGTTTGAAGAAGACTTCATTGGCCGTCGGCAGTGACCTGTTCCGCAGCGGAGAACGCCAGCGCCTGAGCATATCCGTCATAGACGCGGTCGAAAACCTGATCCCATGAGGTGGTGAGCGCGTCGGCGCGCGCGGCGGAACGCACTTTCTGGAAGAGGTGAGCGTCGCGAAGAACTTTAAGGATGATTTGGGCAAACTCCTGATCCTCGGCAACAAAGCCGGTTTCCCCTTCTTTGATGATGTAACGCGGGCCGCCATCCGGAGTGACAATGGCGGGAATGCCGGATGACAGAGCTTCAAGCACTACATTGCCGAAGGTGTCAGTGTGTGAGGGAAATACGAACAGATCCATGTTCGCGTATGCGCGCGAAAGCTCCTGACCGCGCAACACGCCGGGAAACTCAGCGTCGGGTAAATGCTCGCGCAGCCAAGATTCTTCGACACCGTGTCCCACAATACGGAAACGGAAGTTGTTAAAGCCCGCCTGCAACAACTGCTCGCGGATCTGAACGAGAAGCGCAACATTTTTCTCAACCGAGAGACGCCCGACAAAGCCGAGAACAAAATCTGTGTCATCTGAAGGACGGTCACGGTAGCTCGGCGAGAACTGCTCCGTATCCACGCCGCGCGCCATCAGCAGACATGGCTTGCCGGTAGTCCGCTCCAGCAGATGGCACAGATCGATATTCGGTGCAAATAGCAGGCGGGCACGTGAATAGAATCGCGCACTGGCGAAAAGGCTTATTTCCTCAATATTGTGGGCAACCGCAGAAGCCGTCCTTTCAGGAATCCAGTTGAGAAACCATTGCGAGCGCTTGGCGGCGTATTCATGTACGTTCGTGTGCCAGGATGCGACGAGCGGCAGATGGAAGTGGTTCGCCATGACCGCGCCAGTCATGCCAAAATCGCTCGGGCCAGTGATGTGAATGAGATCAGGGCGGAATTCCCGCAGCGAGCGAGCGATGATCGGCATGTGGCGAAAAAACCCAAAATCAATACTCAGGTCTTTTTCCAGGCCAAAGGAAAGCGGACCTCGTGATAACTCCAAGGTTGTCAGATTGCCTTCAGTCAGCCGGCGCGGATTTCGTCCGCCTGCGCGAATGCACAGAAACGGCAAATTTCGGCGGCGGATGTACGCCTCAAATTCCCGGCTGGTGTGGGCCACCCCATTGATCTCGTGGAAAGAGTCAGGAAAATAGGCCACGCGCGGCGGTGCGGAGGGCATACAGAGCGAGTGTATATCTTGACTTATTGACTTTCCTCGACCGCAACTCGATTAATGACGCGCTGCACGAATACAACGTTGAAATTAATATGACGGGCCAGATCGGGGAAGAATTCGGTGATGAAGTTACCGATGGGATCTGTGCCTAGCGCGGTACCATAGCGCGCAGCCGACGCGCCCCAGCCAGTGTCGCGATAGGGAACATAGGCATCGCCTATGGCCTCTTCAAAAAGGCCACCAACTACATTGGCATAGTTGAACATGCCTTTGCCGTTGTCGCCCTGCGTCCACACAACCTGATAGATGCAATGCGCTATGCGCCGCTTGTAGCCTGCGTTAGGCATGCGGTGATAATGCGGGTCCTGATGGACGATGGAGGGAACAAGAAATGTGCCGAAGAACTCATTCGTCATGTCCTGTGTGAGGGACACGGCAGAAAGCTTGGCAATGCCTTCCACCCCCGGGCCATATGGAGAATGAGAATCGACGGCGACAGAATAGACCGAGATCATGCCGATGGTGAGGAAGTTGAAGGGATCGATCACGTCTTTTCCCGCGAGGATTGCCTTCTGTTTCGGCGTCATCGGATGCTGCTCGGCGCTGTTGATGAATTTCTGAAAGGGGTCGTATGCCGCCCCACAGCTCATTTTCGGTACGGGGGATGCCTTTGATTGCGTATCGATGCAGACTGCTTGCACGGAGGGAAATGGCGGGCGGGCACTCAGGGTTGATTTTGGCGGGTCGGGAGCTGCGGGAGGAAACTGACCTGGTTCAGGGGTGGCTACCAGTTCTATCGTCGCCTCTGGGGCATCCGGCAACGATTGCTGCGCCCGCACGGGCGTGCAAACAGCGCCGGAGAAGAGCAGCATCCATACAACGGCGCCTATCCTGTTCTTGGGCCTGTAGCTAGAAGGTTTGCACAAGAACCCCATATCTGATTGGACGCACCGCAGGGTGATTTTTCCCTCCCAGATTCGGCTACTCATCGCTATGGTGACGCCGGAACAGTCTTTCATGGGCATCAGGCCAGAACTCCAACCAGAGGTTGCCGCCTGCCTCGCCTAGCAGAGAAAAACCCCAAGTCTTAAAGACGACGGCTGTATTGGAGCTTTTGTCGGGATAGTAGGCCATCGTCAGCGCAGAAGCCATCCCGTGGCCCACCACTACCGAAGTATTGAATACTGACACACCTGAATCACGCTGGCCGACAAACACCCGCAAGGCCGCATACAGGCCCCGGTGCACAATCGATCCATGGGCTTTGCGGTAGTAACGCGGATCTTCATGCAGCAGGGCAGGAAGGGCTCCATCGGAGAAAACGCGCATGTTGAAGCCGCGGACCACGGCCGCGCCCAGTCGCTGCCCGTAGGCTCCGGAATCCACACCGTATCTCGGGTCGGAATCTGTGAGTTGTTCCCATCCAGAAGAGAAAAAAGTGGAAAACCAGCTCAAAGGAAGGAGCTCTTCGTGGATTGGGAAAAGGAGCTTCTCCTTTATGGAAAGCGGCTGGCTCTTTTCGCCAGGCTGAACAGCGTTAGACCAGCCACTTTTTTTTATTCTAGGTGATGTGTTGCTTACTGTCGTATATGGCTTGGGAGCATCGGGAAGATGCACTTGCTGTGCGAGGGCAGGAATCGAAGCAAGTGCCAGCGTTATGAGGCCTGCATAAAAACACGTGAGCGTTGAAAGCATCGGATGTAATGTTCCTTGCTGAAGAGTGTGCGAGTAAACCGCAAGTCTACTGAATTCCATGTTTAGTTATATGCGAGCAGCTAAACCAACTTACGAGCTGCTAAACCACTTATTGGAAGGCCTTTCCAAGGCCATGGATGTATGACTGCTGCAAGTTAACGGCTTAGGCACCTGTGGTGTAAGAGCCGTTGACCTCTCAATCGAGCAAACAGCACACTGAGAGTGGTACAGGAACGCGCATTCATGCCCAGCACTCCATTTGAGGACTTCGGACGCAAGGTCGATGAGCATATCAACAATGCGGCTCCACGCATCGAAGAAGAAGTGCGCAGGGTCATCACTTATCTGAATGACGAGGTCGTTCCGAAGGTGCGACAGAACTCATCCGAAGCGCTGCGGATCGCCGCCGACCAATTGCGAAAGCTCGCTGACCATCTGGAGCGGAAATAGTGAAAAAACTGATCGGGTCGGCAGCTTTCTTAGGTCTTGCATTTGTCATTGGTTGTGGACATAAGCGGCAGGCGGTCTATGCGCCTCCACCACCGACTCCGCCGACGCTGCATGAGCCTGCGCCTGCCGTAACATCACAGGCGCCATCTTCAACTGCGTCGGCAACCAATGCAGCACCCACAGAGCAAACAGCAGACGAAGCTTTCGTCGAATCGCACACACCGATTTATTCGGAAACAGGAATTGCAAGCTGGTATGGACCGCCGTACCACAATCGTCGCGGGGCTAACGGACAGATCTTCGACCAGAATGCGTTGTCGGCAGCGCATCGCACGCTTCCAATGGGGTCACTGATACGTGTAACGAATTTACAAACCGGGCAATCGGCAGTGATGCGGATTACCGATCGCGGGCCATTCGTGCCCGACCGCGTGCTGGATCTCTCTGTCGCTTCCGCTAAAGTGATAGGGGTGTGGCGGCCCGGAACAGCGCAGGTGCGCATCGACGTATACGCCGCGCCCAGGCCGATTGACGAAGGCGGACGCTGGTGCGTACAAATTGGCGCTTTCAGTAAAGAGAAAGAGGCGGTGAAGCTTGAAGAGCATCTGGAGCGCAAATATCACACAGCGAATGTAATTGAATTTACCGGGCCGACCGGCCATTGGGTGAGGATTCGTCCACTGAACGACGACAAAGACCGCGCCGTTGAGATCGCGAAGGAATTGAAGCCGGAAGAGGGTGAGGCTTACCTGGTGCGGCTTGATTGAAATAGCGAGCCGGATCATTTCATCTACCTACACGCTTCCTCTTGACAAGCTGGAAAAAGCGATTCATTTAAGCAACTGGCGGACGGCACTGCATTTCGGCGGCGTGGCCTGGACTCTTCTGATCCTTTGGCTGCTCGTGCGATGGGGGCTTGGCGAGGGCGTCGGCGGATGGGCGGCATCGCTGACGCAGAGTGCATGGCTGCGTGGATTTCTGGTGGTTCCGGTGTGGCTGGCGCTGTTCTCGCTCATCGGCCTGCCGATTGAAGCTGCCTCGCATGCCGTTTCCCTGCATTATGGATTGTCAATTCAGCAATGGACTGGATGGTTCCGCGACTGGAGTCTGTCGTCTCTGCTGCTCATTCTGTTCGGAACGCTGGCTCTTGCTTGCCTTTACGCTCTCATACGGCATTCGCCCCGGCGCTGGTGGCTGTGGTTCTGGCTGATCACGATTCCGGTAGAAGTTTTGGGCATCTATGCTCTGCCTGTCTTCATTGATCCTCTGTTCAATCACTTCTCTCCTCTGGAAAAGAGTGATCCCGCCCTGGTCGAGCAACTGGAGCGCGTGGCCGCGAAAGGCGGGATTGATATTCCGCCGTCGCGCATGTTCCTGATGGATGCCAGCGCGAAGTCAACCGGAGTGAATGCTTATGTGACGGGCTTTGGCTCCTCGAAACGCATTGTCGTGTGGGACACGACGCTGAAGCTGGCCTCAACAGATGAAATCCTCTTCATCTACGGGCATGAACAGGGGCATTATGTGCTGCGCCATATCGTGAAAGGGCTGATTTTCTCGGCTGTGCTGATTTTTGTTTTCTATTGGATCGCATACCGCCTGCTGCGATGGATGGTGACGCGTTACGGGGACACATGGCGCATTCGGTCCGTCGATGACTGGGCCTCGGTGGGGCTTGTGTTGCTGCTCATGACGCTATTGAGCTTTCTCGCCGAGCCGATTGGGAACGCCTTCAGCCGTCGAATCGAACACCAAGCCGATGTCTACGGCCAGGAAGTCATACACGGACTGGTGGCCGATCCGCAGCAGATAGCAACGCAGGATTTTCAGCATCTTGGCGAGATATGGCTGGAAAATCCCTCGCCGAACAAGTTTGTAGAGTGGTGGACCTATAGCCATCCCTCGACCAGCGAGCGAAAAAGGTTTGCCGCGGGATACGACCCTTGGGTCATAGGCAATGAGCCGAGGTATTTCAGGAAGGAGTTTGCTTGTCGAAGAATAAAACGCCGTCATTCTGACGACCAACGGAAGGAAGAATCCATGCGATGCTCCATCTCGCGAGCTGTTTCAAGCTTCTTGCAAGAAAGCATTAAGGGTCTTTGCAGAGGTCGGCATTCTCTGGATTCTTTGCTTCGCTCAGAATGACGATTCACCCTTCTTCATTCGATAACTGCGATTTTTGCTTTCTTGCCTACTCGAATCGGCCATCGAAGTGGGAGTCTAATTCCGTTCATTTCCATCCGTGTTTCGCGAACAGGTTCGCTATTAATTCTCACGGCACCAGCTCGAATGAGCCTGCCAGCCTCGGTGACCGATGGCGCGAGACTGATGCGAGTCAAAACCTGATCCAGACGGATAGTTAACATATGCCCATCGGGAATGGCTCCCGGAGTCCCACCTGATACATCAGATAATTTCAGCTTTACCTCTTCTAAATCTTCCGGTAGTTCTCTTTGTTGAAACTGTTTCGCCCAATTCTCATCTGCTTCCTTTGCCGCTTCCTCAGAATGAAAGTCAGCCACAATCGTCCGCGCCAGCATCTTCTTGGCTTCCATGGGATGCAGCGCACCACTGGCCACATCAGCCTGCATTTTGTCGATCTCTGACTGGCGTAGGTCGGTGAGGAGCGTCCAGTAGCGCCACATCAACTCGTCGTTAATGGACATGAGTTTGCCATACATCTCCTGCGGCGGCTCATGAATCCCTATCGCATTATTGAGCGATTTCGACATCTTCTGAACGCCGTCAAGTCCTTCGATGATCGGTGTCATCAGGACAATTTGCGAGGGCTGATCATAGTGGCGCTGCAATTCGCGGCCAATGAGTAAGTTGAATTTCTGGTCGGTGCCGCCAAGCTCGACATCCGCTTTCAATGCGACTGAGTCGTAGCCCTGCGCCAACGGATAGAGCATCTCATGCAGCGAGATCGGCTTCTCTTCCTGAAAGCGTTTGTGGAACTCGTCACGTTCGAGCATCTGCGAAACGGTGAATTTTGCCGCGAGACGAATAATGCCCTCAAATCCCAGCTTGTCGAGCCACTCCGAGTTAAAGCGGACCTCGGTCTTATCTCGGTCAAGAATGCGAAATACCTGGTCGGTATAGGTCTTGGCGTTCTGGTCAATCTGCTCGCGGGTCAGCGGCTTGCGAGTGACCGAGCGTCCCGTAGGATCGCCGATGAGAGAGGTGAAATCACCGACGAGAAAGACGACCTGGTGGCCGAGGTCCTGAAAGTGCTTGAGCTTGCGCATCAGCACAGTGTGTCCGAGGTGCAGGTCTGGGGCGGTGGGATCGAACCCGGCCTTGACGCGCAGGGGGATGCCGGTTTGACGCGACTTTTCCAGGCGCTCGCGCAGGTCGGAGACGCGGATGATCTCCGCCGCTCCTTTTTGCAGCAGGTCTAATTGTTCATCGATGGGAAGAAATTGTGCCATTGCTCACTTCAGTATATTTGGGACTGGCCCCTTCGACTCATCTCAGGGCGGGCTATCCAGGCATTCTCGCCTTTCGGCGCATAATGAATATCGATGGACGCTGAACGGCTGCGCGAATTTCTGCTGAAGCTGCCGCACGTCGAAGAGACGATGCAGTGGGGCGAGACCCTTGTCTTCTGGGCAGGAGACAAGGCCATTGGAGGAAAGATGTTTGCGGTGGTCAGTCTCGACAGCAGGAGCAAAGGCGTGCTGTCGTTCCATGCCGGGGCCGACCGTTACAACGAATTGTTAGAAAACGAGGGTGTCATTCCTGCACCGTACATGGCGCGCATCTACTGGGTCTGTCTTGAGCATTGGGATGCTCTGCCACCGCGCGAGCTCGAAGCACTATTGACTCGCGCCTATGAGCAGGTCTTCGCCAAACTGCCGAAGCGCACGAAGGATGTTCTGGCCATGCCTTCGGCGCAACGACGAAAACTTATTGCAGACAGGAAGAAGCTCTTGGCTTCCAAAAAGAAGCAGAAGTAGTTTGCGTTCTTTATGCTAGCCGCAATTCACTATTGAATTGTCATCCTGAGCGAAGCGAAACGAAGTGGAGCACAGTCGAAGAGCTTGTCCTGAGCGAAGCCGAAGGAACCCGCTTTTCTTCTGCCCTGCGTTGCGCTAGAAGCAGATCCTTCGCTGCGCTCAGGATGACATCTATGTTCTGCCAGCTTTAGCTGCTCTAGGAGTGTTTACGCCCTTGCTTCAAAGACCATGTTGAACGGAGTCTCTGAAGCGCGGCGGAAGTGCGTAAAGCCTCCCTCCGTAACAACCTGGCGAATGCGTTTCTCTCCAGCCTGCGCTCCCAGTCCCAGCCCAACTTCCTGCGAACGCGAAGCCGGCACGCAGACAATGGTCGAGGCCGCGTAGTAGATACGGCCAATCGGGTTCAGATTGGAGGTGATGTCATCGCCCGCGATTGGCTCGACGATCATCCAGGTGCCATTGTTGGCGAGCGACTGCTTCACATGTGCCGCGGCCCCCGTGGGATCGCCCATATCGTGCAGGCAGTCGAAACACGCGACGAAATCGTAATCTTTGCCCGGAAAAGACTTCGCCGGAGCAACATCGAAGTGAACACGGTCAGAACATCCGGCAGACTTTGCTTTCTCAGACGCTTGTTCGATGGACTTGTCGTGGTAATCGAAGCCGAAGAACTCCGACTTTGGATAAGTCTTCGCCATCAGAAGCGTCGATGCGCCATGGCCGCAGCCGATATCGGCAACGCGCGCGCCAGTTTTGAGCTTTTCTTCCACGCCTTCCAGCGCGGGAATCCAACTTGTGGTCAGGTTGGCGAGATAGCTGGGACGGAAAAAGCGCTCGCAGCCCTCGAAGAGTCCTTTTTCGTGCTCGTGCCAGCCGAAACCTTTGCCCGTACGGAAGATATCGGTGAGCTTCTCCTCGTCTTTCATACACGAGGCAAGCATGTGGTAGAAGCCGGGCAGATGCACGGCGGTATCGTCCTGAGCCAGAGCGAAGGACTGTTCCGGTGTCATGGAATAGGTGTCCGATGGGGCATCATATTCGATATATTTGCCGGCGGCGTTGGCGTTGAGCCATTCGCGGATGTAGCGCTCATCGGTGCCGGTGCGACGGGCAAGCTCGGCGGCGCTTACCGGGGCGCAATCGCCCATCGCCCGGTAGAGGCCGAGACGGTCTCCGATGAGGATGAGCGTCGATTGCATGGCGGCGCCCATGTCAACGACGGCCTGATGAAGCAACTGATGGAGTTTGTCTGTGTCAACTGGACGTGGAGTCGCGGCTGCAGTTGTCATGAAAATTCCTCCTGTTGGATTGCCGCGGGTTGGATCGGGGAAATGGCCTGAACAAATAGAGCGGAGAAATACCGTCCGCGGAGCGAGCATTGACATCATAGTGACTGGAATCGATAGTCGCAAGAGTTTGTAGGCTGGTTCTTGATTGCTTTCGCAGGCTCAATTAGCGTCGAAGACATGAGTGGAGTTCGCTTGTCACTCGATGGACGAGTGGCGCTGATTACCGGTGGCTCGCGCGGCATCGGCGCTGAGTGCGTGCGGCTGTTTCGCGTAGCTGGGGCGAAAGTTGCCTTCAATTATCGAACTGCGCAGAGCCGGGCCGAAGCACTGGTTGCTGAGTGCGGCGGCAGCGAAAACTGCATCGCTTTCGAGCAGGACCTATCTTTAGCGGAAGACGGGCGGGCGCTCGTTGAGAGAGCAGTCGCTCGGTTTGGTCGGCTGGACTGCCTGGTGGTGAATCATGGCATCTGGCCGCCGGAGGATGCGCCGATTGCTTCGATGCCTGATGCCCAGTGGCGGCAGACGCTCGGGGTAAATCTCGACAGCGTCTTTGGGCTTGTGCAGGCGGCAGTGGGGCAGATGGAGAAACAGCCGAAAACCAGTCCAGCAGCCGGACACATCGTTCTTGTCAGTTCGACTGCCGGGCAACGTGGCGAGGCCTTCCACACCGATTATGCGGTGACGAAGGGCGCGCTTATCAGTCTTACCAAGAGTCTGTCGAGTGAACTCGCGAGTGAAGGAATTTATGTAAACTGCGTTGCGCCGGGCTGGGTGGCAACGGAGATGTCCGCGCCTGCAATGAATGATCCGGTATTGAGCCGTAAGATACTCGGCACGATTCCGCTGGGGCGCATCGCGACTCCGCGAGAGATTGCCGGGCCGATTTTGTTTCTCTGCACTTCGCTCGCAGGCTTTATGAGCGGCGAGATTGTTAATGTAAATGGTGGTGCGGTTCTGGTTGGGTGAAGATGAAAAAGTCCTTGCTCTCAGTCATTTGCGTTGTACTGCTGGCAATTCCGCTCGGAGCGCAGAACAACCCGCAGGACGCCAATACCCAAAAAGCCCGCGCGGCGCTTGATGCGATGGTGCAGGCACTGGGCGGTGACCGCTGGCTGAATCTGCAGAACACTTACATCGAGGGACGCACGTCGGGCTTCTATCAGGGCAAGCCTACGGGAGCCATCGGCGATTTCTACTGGTATCACGTATTTCCGGACAAGGACCGCGTTGAGTTAACGAAGAAGCGCGACGTGGTGGACATCTTCCTCGGCAAGAATGACGGATGGGAGATCACCTATCGCGGGAAACGAGCGTTGCCGCCCGAAGAGAAAGACGATTTCTTTCGCCGGCGCGACCACTCGATTGAAGTGGCAGTCAAGGTCTGGATGAAAGATCCTGGAACGATGCTGCTATGGGATGGACAATCGCTGGCGGAGCGGCATCTGGCTGACCAGGTGACTCTGATTTCTTCGACGAACGACTCGATTACCATCCAAATGGATGCCGACACGCACCTTCCACTGCGTCGGACGTTTCAGTGGCGAGACCCGGTCTATAAGGATAAGAATGAAGAAGTCGAAGAGTACGACGACTACCATGTGGTGGATGGCATCCCTACCCCGTTTGGCATTACCCGCTTCCATAACGGCGATATGACGAACCAGCGGTTCGTCTATAAGGCCGCCTACAATGTACAGCTTCCGCCAAATGCGTTTGATGTGGATGCCACGGTTGCGAAGATCAAGAAATAGGGCACAGAGCTCAGGTCCCCCGGCGGACACGGCGGCATCGTCCTTCTCGCCCCGGCGGTCCGCTATTGGCATTGCTCACAACACGCCCCGCATGGCTTGGGGATTGTGCGGATGCACATGGCCTGCGGACTGGGAAGGTGATCGAAGACGACTTCTGTGATTGGCGCCTTTGATTCCTTACCATTACCGCCCTAATGAATGCCGTTATTGGCCTCCTTGAGTGCCTACTGGCGGCCAACGACGACGATCATGAATGTTCCCGGTTTAGGCTTGGGGCGTCCGGTTGTTGCAGGTTCCAATTCCGCGGTTGGCAAATAGGCGAGATGCGAGGTCTCGTCAACGCCCATGGTCCGCGCACCATCCGGTGTTTTCACAACCTGTTCAACATCAAACTTGCCCGCCTTCTCGGATACGACAATGAGAGAGCCATCGCGGCAGCTTGCGAAAGCCCTGTTGTCCATGATCTTTGTGGCATCGACGCCTGCTCCGATTGGCAGAGCTGCTTCCACCTTGCCGTCCTCGGCGTTCATCACAACCAGTTTTTGCGGATTGCGACAGCCGACAAAGAGCCGATGCGTTTTGGCATCGAAGGCCATGCCGACGGGGTGTCCGCCAGGAGCGACCGGCCAGCGCGCGGTGACCTTTCGAGAATGCAGATCTACGACCGCAACAAGATCTTTATCTTCCAGGTTGATGTAAACCTTGCCTGTGCCGTCGGAAGCGAGGAACTCAGGTGCTCCGCCGAGTTCGATAGGGGGATCGATCTTACCGTTTTTGGGATCGATGTCAGGCTTAAAGGTCATCAGCGCGCCGCCATCGCCGGAGACAGCCAGGACCAGATTCTGCCTCCCATCAAAGATGATGCCATCGGAGTCCGGCATGGTCGCGATCCTACCCAGCACGGCGTAAGTTTTCAGATCGAAGACGATGATGCCGCCTCCGCCGCCTCCGTCGGTAATAAAGCCTCGCCCTGCACCGGGGGCGATGGCCACGCCATGCGCGATTGTCTGCCCGGGAATGTCTCCCAGCACCTTGCCTGAATCGGCGTCGATGACCATGGTGTGTGTGGAGCGGGGAACAAAGAGCCGGTGCGTCGCAGCGTCCACGGTGAGATAGTCCCATCCGCCGTCGCCACCGATCTTCCATGTGTTCTGCACGTGATAGGGGTTTTCCGCCTGTGCAGTTATGCCGCCAGCCAGGACCAGCGCTGCGCCGACAATCATTCCTGCTAAACGCCGCTTCGTCTGCTTCCGCATGATGTTCCTTTCCGGACCAAACACGATCTCCAGATGACTTTATTTCTGTTTCCTTAAATTGGGCTGAATATATGGGCGAATGATTGTGAATGTTGGTTCACAGATCTTTCGGCTCATGTGAGTCGTGTCGGTTCCCATTCAAGCCTTCTTGGCTTGAGATGCTAAACTGCCCCACGCAGCCAAACGAAGGCTTGAATGAGCCGCCGTCCTAGACGGATTCCGGCTAAATCCGGCTTATGATCGAGGCTGGAAATCGTGTTAATAGCGGGGGCAGCAGCAAGGTGGAGCAAAGAACTGCAAGATCTATCGACGAGGTGATGGAAACAATTCGGAGCGCACGAAAGGTCTGGCGACTTGCCACGGATCAAGAGTTGTGGTTCCGCGGAGAAGATAGGAAGCACCAAGCATCAACTTTGCTGCCAAAACTGTATCGTCACCTTCTCAAAGCGATAGGAACCGTATCGAAATCCTTACTGCGGGAAGAGAGAAACCTTCACGAGGAATTTCAACGCTGCGGAGCCCAATTGTACGACCATGACGATGTGGATGATTGGGACTGGTATTTTCTTATGCAACATCACAATGCGCCAACTAGATTGTTGGATTGGTCGGATGGGGCATTGATGGCTGTCCATTTCGCGGTTAAGAGCAGCTTGGATGCAACCGATGGCGGTTTTGTATACGTGCTTAACCCATGGGGTCTGATGGATGATTTAAAGGGGCTTCCGTCTTGGAAGAAAATTAAGAAAAGTTGGAGGAAATATAGAATCGGCCGCATGAAAAAAGGCCACGAATGCGCCGAAGAATGGGATGAAGTTTATCTACCCGGCAGACATTTTCTTAAGGAAAGCAAGAGCCTTGATTCGTCGAAAATTGAAATACCCGAATTGCCGATTGAACCTCTGGTTCTAGAATTCCCACAGATCACCCGTAGAGTAGCTGCTCAGCGAAGCCGCTTCATGGTGTATGGCTCCTACAAAAACTGGCTGATCAACTGGGCAGCAAGAAAAGACGCGCCGATTTGGCGCATCACGATACCGAAGAAAAATGTTGCCGCGATGAAGATTCAGCTTCGCGATTCCGGCATGACGGAATCAGTGATCTTTCCAGACCTCGACGGCTTGGGGCGAGAGGTGGATCAACTCTGGGACATCTTGAAAAGACGAACAAAATTCAAGAAATGATGCCACCGCAGGGTTACCTATCAAAGCCCCTGTTTGGCTTGAGTAGCAGTCCCTTTACTTCTCGCTCGTCGTAATCAAATCCAGCAATCCATTCACAATCGCTGTTTCCGCGCAGCCCGGCTTTAGCCTCGATCCGAGCACCTGAAACGTATATGCCCCAAACGCGGTGTCGTTTGGAATATAGCCGGAATTTGCCATCCCATCGGCGAGCGTCACCATAAACGTATTCGCCATGGGCGATTCGCGCTTCAGGCGTTTCCCGATCTCGCTGTATAACTCCGCATCCACGGAAGTGAGCGCAATATCTCCGATGCGCAGCACGCCCAGACGAATGTCTACGGGAGGGCCGTCTTCGTAAGTTCCCGGCGTGCCTTCGCGGGCTGTGTCGGTGCGCTTTCGTCCCGGGCACGTGACCATCTTCTGCTCTCCGGTAATGCCTGGGCTCGCATTCAGCCTCTCGATATTGCTCGTCACGCGTATCACCTCTTCGCCGAGCAGGACGCCTTCGCTTTCCATGACGCGCTCCAGCGCGTCGCGCACTTTCGGATCAGGCGGCGTGGGCTTGACCTTTCCATCTCGAATCGGCGCCTCTACTGGTTCGCGCGTCAGCACGTAGCCGGTGATGGGTACGCCGCTGCGAGAAGCCAGAGTGTTCGTGCTCGCGCGGAGATAAAGCGGGTTCTGGTCGCCGCTCGCGCCCTGCACGAAGACCGCGACCGTTTTGTCATCAAAGGCCTGCTCCACGTAACGAGAAGTCGCTCCCGCGAAATCGGCGCTGGTGATTCCCGTCAGAAAGCCGTTGACTGGATGCATCGCGTAGTCCATGTAGACGGCGATCGGCTCGCCATTCGCTCCGACAAATTCAACCACAGCCACGGTTTTGTCAGACGAGCCTTCGAGATTCGGCTCCTGCGTCCAGAGATGGGTCTGAGGATCGATGGCATCGCGATTCACGTTCAGATAGGAATGACCGGTGCCGAATCCAACGCGCGCCGGTTGCAGATTAGCCTTCGCCTGCCGCACTGCGTCCAGAATGTGGCCGACGATTGGAGGCGGCGGTGCGTTGGGATTGGGCGCCAAGCCGCGCATGCCGGGAAAGCCGCCGGGCCCCCAGCCACTGTGCGTGTGCGTGGCAGACATCACAATGTTCTCCACGGGACAGTTCAGTTCCGCAGCGATCTGTTTCGAGGCCGTCAGCCAGACTTGTTCGGGCAGACCACCCTGGTCCGCTCCAATCAGTGCGGCGCGGGTTGCGCCGTTGTCGAGCACGATGGCGCGCACATAGAGTTTTTCGTGCGCATATTTACCAGATGGAGGATTGTCCGGCTCCGAGGGCGGGGTTATATCGACACGCGCCGCGCCCACGCGAAGATTGCCCTGGGCGAATGCCGCATGTGCCGCGAGCAGACTGGAAAGCATCAGAATGACTGAGGAGAGGAACCGCAACCGACTCATTCGAAGCGCTCCTTTTGACCACAGAAATCTTACCCAACACTGCCTGTTACTTCACGCATTTCCTGCAGAATCAAAGCTTTTTTCTGAAGTTCAGTCAGTCAAGCTGTGTCTTTAGTGGGAGCCAGAACATCGAGGAAGGCCCTGTAAACTATATCCATGAGCCTGCTGACCCACTTTCAGATGCTTGCGCGTTACAACCGCATAGCCAATGAAAGGCTCTATGAGAAGTGCGCGCAACTGGACCCTTTGGAATATCGAAAGCAGCGGCAAGGCTCATTCGGCAGCATTCATGCGCTCCTCAATCACATTCTGCTCGGCGATCGCATCTGGATGTCACGCCTGCAGGGAGGCGGTCACACCACCCCGGCTCTCAACACGGTTCAATATGAAGACTTTTCCGAATTGTATTCAGCGAGGAAGGATCTCGACATCCAGATTGAGGAATTCTTCGCGAGTGCGAACCCAGACTTTTTAGACCATTCGATCAACTACACCAACAGCAAAGGACAGCAGTACCGGGAGGAAGTATCCGTCGCTGTAAGTCATATGTTCAATCATCAGACGCACCATCGCGGACAGGCTCTTGTGATGTTGAGTCAGACCAGCGTATCGCCTCCATCGCTGGACCTGCATCGAATCATCCATCCATAGAGCGAGTCTCAGGCGAGGTGCGTCGAGTCCGACCTCAGCATCCTGCACATTCGCACATTTATATATTGACGGGCCCCTGATTCGTGGCGAAACACCCATTTCAGGAATCGGTTTTCTGCGCCAGAAAACTAACAAAGAAGATGCTGAATCTCCCTATCGGGCGTCGCGTGCGGCTGTCCTGAACAAGTCCTCCTGACAGGACATCTGATTCGCGGCTTTTTTCTAGCCCCAATGAGACCCGGGGACCAATTCCGGAGATGCTGCCGCAGTCTCCGGCTTCGCCGCCCAGCTTGGGTTCCGCGTGCCGAACATCATCATTTCACCTTTCACCCGGCGTCACTATGTTTCGCATACGCCCATGGACCACACTGCAATCATCAAATTCGTGGAGAACCGCTTTATTGGCAGCTCCGCCCATCTGACGGCGCGCGACGCGGCCCAGTCAAGTCTGCTTGAATTCTTCGATTTCTCCGAGATTCCATGGGCGCCGCCGCCACAGCCGCCAACTCCGGCCAGTCCATCTACATTGGGCTATGGTCCATGCACTCCTACGAGCTTTTAGCCCGTAAAGATCGGGGTTTGGCTTCGAAGGCAATGTACGGTTCAGGCTTTCACGCGACCTTGATCCAGTCGAGGATGACTTTCCCGGTCTGGCCGGAAATCATTGCGTCGAAACCCTCCTGAAAGTCGCGGTAGCTGAAACGGTGGGTGATGACGGGTGAAATGTCGAGGCCCGATTCGATCATGACGCTCATCTTGTACCAGGTTTCATACATCTCGCGTCCATAGATGCCTTTGATGGTGAGCATGTTGAAGATAACCGCGCGCCAATCGATGGACATGGGTTTGGCAGGGATTCCGAGCATGGCGATCTTGGCCCCGTGACTCATGTTCGCAATCATCTCCTGCATGGCCGCGGGGTTGCCGGACATCTCCAGCCCGACATCGAATCCCTCCTTCATGTGGAGCTGTCTCTGCACTTCGGCGAGGGGTGTTTCCTTTGTGTTCACGGCAAGGGTCGCGCCCATTTTGCGCGCCAGATCCAGGCGGAAAGGATTGAGATCGGTGATGACGACGTGGCGCGCGCCAGCATGACGGACCACGGGAATTGCCATGATTCCGATGGGCCCGGCGCCGGTAATCAACACATCTTCGCCGAGCACAGGAAACGAGAGGGCCGTGTGCACGGCGTTTCCAAATGGGTCGAAGATGGCCGCGACTTCCTGATTGATGCCGGGATCGTGCCGCCAGATATTGGTCATCGGCAGCGCAATAAATTCAGCGAAGGCCCCCGGCCGGTTGACGCCTACGCCTTGCGTGTGCGCGCACAGATGGCGTCTCCCGGCAAGACAATTGCGACAGCGCCCGCAGGTGACATGTCCCTCTCCGCTCACGATGTCGCCGGGATAGAAGTCGTTTACGTTCGACCCGACCTCGACTATCTCTCCCACAAACTCATGCCCGATGGCCATTGGGACGGGAATTGTCTTCTGCGCCCACTCGTCCCATTGATAGATATGCACGTCTGTTCCGCAGATGCCGGTATGGCGCACTCGAATCAGGACGTCATTGATGCCGATTGTGGGTTCCGCGATATCTTCCAGCCATAATCCGCGCTCCGCGCGGCTCTTCACCAAAGCTTTCATGAATCTCCTCAACAGAATTTTTTATCATGCGGACGGCCAGGGCTCGATTCCAAAGAATCTGCATACAGAATACCGAGATTAGCGGTATGTCTTAATCTGGAAACATGGTTGTACTCGCCTCTGGATCGCCTCGCCGCAAGGAACTTTTGACTCAAGCCGGATTTACCTTCCAAGTGCACGCTTCCACGGTTATGGAAGAGCGCCGCGCAGCAGAAGAACCGATCGCATTCGCTACGCGACTCGCGCGGGAAAAGGCCCAGTCCGTTTTCGCTGAACTAGCCGCAATTGATTCTGAAAACGATCCTTTGCTCGTGCTGGGCGCGGATACGATTGTCGTTTCGCCTGCGAAAGAAATCCTCGGCAAGCCGAAAGACGCAAACGACTCGGCACGCATGCTCAGCTTGCTATCAGGAGCAACGCATTCGGTAATCACGGGCGTCGCGGTTATGACGCGAGCCGGTATCGAAGTTGCGTCGGAGTTGACCTATGTGACCATGACGACCATCTCGGAAGTTGAGATTGAAGCCTATATCCAAACCGGCGAACCAATGGACAAGGCGGGAGCCTATGCGATTCAGGGATATGCGGCTGTATGGATTCCGCGCATCCACGGCTGCTACTTCAATGTGGTTGGATTGCCGCTGGCGCTGGTCAGCAATATGTTGCAAGGCGCTGAAAAGCGCTTGCGAAAAGAACAGTCTGCGACGGTCAGAGCTTACGCAGCGGAGTGATCTCCGCTTCTTTTGCTTCGCTGGCTTCGGATGCAACCGGCTGCGGGCTTCGCGGAGACGAAGCCACCAGCCCAAAAATGATGAGCAGCGATACGGCCAGCAATCCGAATTCGACCAGCTTCAGCATTTGACCTCATTCTCCGGCGTCTGCCAGCATGGCCGCCAGCAATGCCGTGCGTGGCGCCATGTGTTTGAGCAGCAGCGATTCGTGCCGGGCATGTGCGCCCTCGCCCACTGCTCCCATTCCATCTAACGTGGGCACCCCCAATGCGGAGGTAAAATTGCCGTCCGATCCGCCCCCGGTCGCCGCCTCTTCCAGCGTGAACCCAAGCTCGCGGGCGTGACTTGCGGCCCGCTTGAAGAGCGCCACTGTTCCGCGAGTCCGTTCCATCGGTGGGCGGTTTAATCCACCTTCAATTTGCAGACTGCATTTGTTATCAAAGACGCGCAATGAACGAAAATGTTTATCGATGAGCGCTTCATCTTTGGCCCGAGCGATGCGAACATCCACTTCCGCCCGCGCTTCAGCTGCTACTACGTTAGAGCGCGTTCCGCCCTGAACGGTTCCAACATTTACGGTGATGCCGCGGTCTAACTCGGTGAAACGTGTAATACGCTCGATCTGCCGTGCCAGTTCAACGATGGCGCTATGACCACGCTCAAAATCCACTCCGCTGTGTGAGGCCACGCCTTGTATGCGAATTGAATAATTTCCAACTCCCTTACGCGCCGTCTTGTATGCGCCTGCCGACCCCTGCGCCGGTTCCAGCACAAAAACCGCGTCGCATTGCTTCGCCAGCTTCTCAGTTACGGGACGAGAAACATTGCTGCCAACCTCCTCATCGCTGTTCAGCAGCATAATGATCGGCCGGGTTAGTTTTTTCATTTCCTGCAGAATGGCAATGGCCGTCAGCGCCAGGGCCACGCCTGCCTTCATATCGAGCACACCAGGTCCCCACACACGTTCATTGTCCACGCGGAAGGGCATGTCCTTTAGTGTTCCCAGCGGCCAAACCGTATCAAGATGGCCGAGTAAAAGTATTGACTTGCGAGTGCTTTTTTTCGGGCCAAAACGCGCTTCCAGCAGATCGCCAAATTCTTTTTGCCGGTGCAGGCGGATATGTCCGCCTAACTTTGAGCAGCGCTCGGCAACGAATGCGGCACAACGATCCACAGCGGCCTTGTCATCGCTGGGAGATTCGATTCCGACCATCTTGCGCAGGAGGTCAAGAGTGTTCGGCAGTTGCCGCGCTACTTCCTCGGCCAGTTGATGAATCATGTAAGTTCCTTCAGTTCAATTATTTACTGAGTAAATACGGTTTCGAGATGCGATGCTGTTCTGCCACTATCGTGTGGCAAATGTGCCACATTAAAACTTAGTTTGCTGCCAGTAGTCTATGACGTTAAGCCCCACTTGGGTCGGGAAGTTTGTTTTGTTAGATTCATCGTACCTGGAGCAGACAGTTGCTTCGCCCATTGAATTCTCAGGCATAGGCTTGCACAGCGGCGCCCCAGTCCAGATGCGATTGCTGCCGGCTCCGGCCGGGTCAGGCATTGTCTTTCGCCGGACGGATCTCGACAACTTTGAGATTCCTGCAATTGGGCGCAATGTCGCCAAAGTAAGCTATGCCACCAGCCTGATGCGGCAGAGCGTACTCATCTCGACGACCGAACACCTGCTATCAGCGTTGATTGGCATGGGCGTCGACAATGTCATCGTCGAGCTCGATAATCTGGAACTGCCTATCCTCGACGGCAGCGCGCTGCCTTATGTCGAAGCTTTCCGGCAAATGGGCCTCAAGACGCAGCGCCGCCGCCGCGAGTATCTTCGCATTCTCAAGACGGTGGAAGTCCGCGAGGGCGACAAATTCATCGGCGTCTATCCGGGAGAAGGATACAGCGTCTCCTATCAGATTGATTTTCCCTCGCCCATCGGAAAGCAAGGCTTCACCGTCGATCTCGCCACGCGAAATTATGGCTTGCAAATCGCTCCGGCGCGCACTTTTGGCTTCAAAGAAGATGAGCAGATGCTGCGCAACATGGGCCTGATTCGCGGCGTATCGGATTCAAGCGCGATCATTCTTACGCGTCACGGAGTAGTCAATGGGCCATTGCGCTTTGATGACGAATTTGTACGCCACAAGGTGCTGGATCTGATCGGGGATCTTGCACTTGCCGGGCATCAAATCCTTGGTCGGGTAGTAGCCGAGCGCGCCGGACACGCCATGCACACCGCCCTTGTGGCGAAACTGCTAAAGGACCGTTCCGCCTGGAAGCTGGTCACGATTGGGCCAGAGAAGGCAAAAGCTAGAGCTATTTCAGCTCAGTCCGCTTCTCTTGTGACTGTCGGCTAAACAAACACCAGACATTGCGGTTTCACAAGGGGAAAGCTGTTGCCTGCCTCGGCCAGCTTACCGGTTTGCGCATCCCTCTGAATCACGGCAATGTTATCCGAACCCTGATTGGCGACCAGTAGCCACTTCTCCGTCGGATCGAGTGTCATGTGGCGTGGAACCTTGCTGCCGCAGGAGGTTACGCCAATCTGTGAAAGGCTGCCAGTGGCGGGGTCGATGCTGTAAGTGACCACTCGGTCCCAGAAGCGCACGGCGGCATAGGCGAACCGGCCGCTGCTGTCAATCACTATCTCTGACGCAGCCGCCTGTCCACGATAGTCCTTAGGCAAGGTGTCGATGTGCTGCAGCGAAGTCAGTGCGCCGGTTTTACCGTCCCACGCCAGAACATCAATGGTCGAAGCAATCTCATTCAGGCAATAGGCCCATTTCCCATTGGGATGAAAACGCAGTGCCCTTGGGCCCGATCCTGGCTTAGCCGTCCACTGTGGCGGATTGTTTGGCGTCAGCTTCGCGGTTTCCGCATCGAGGTGATAGATGTGGATGCAGTCCAGTCCAAGATCATTGATAAGAACGTAGCGGTTTTCCGGCGTGACTGTGGCGCGATGCGCATGAGCTGCCTCTTGCTGGACAGCCGGGCCGCGCCCCTGATAGTGGAACTGCGATACAGCTTCACTTATGCTGCCTGTCTGGTCAATGTGAAACGACGCTGCTGCTCCACCAGCATAATCGGCGCAGAACAGCGCGTGTCCCGTGTGGTCGAGGCCGACGAAGCAGGGGCCAGCGCCTGCGGAAGAAACGGTGTTGATGTGCGTCAGCTTTGCCGCAGCTCGGTCGATGATGAACCCGCTTACAGACCCGCTTTTTGCTCCCTCATATTCGTCGAGTTCGTTGGCGGCGTAGAGATGTTTGCCATCCGGTGAAAGCGCAATGAAAGTCGGATTGTTACTCTCTGCAGCAAGCCCGAGTTCTTTCAGTTCTCCACTTGCCGGGTCCCAGTGAAACCCATAGATGCCTTTGCTTGATGGGCCAGTCTGCGTACCCGCGAACAGAAGACGGCTATCCTGCATGGCGGATTTGGTTCTTGCCTCTGCCCACCAGGCTTTCATGGCAAGGGAAGACATGGATGCGGCTTTTACGAAAGTACGCCGGGAGATTGAATCGGTCACGCAAACATTCCTCTGAAAGATTGACGCGCAAACTCTACTAGAAAGTTGAAGGAATCGACTATACGACGGCCACTGGCTGCCGCAGCCACGGATAAAGCGGAAACTGCTCGGCCAGTTCGAGCACCTGTCCGCGAATGCGCGTAAGCACCTGCGGATTGGTGCGCTCCTGGAGGGCTACCGTGATCCACTTGCCGATGGTGCGCATCTCCGCTTCCTTCATGCCGCGTGTCGTCAGCGCCGGCGTGCCGATGCGGATGCCCGACGGCTTGAGCGGCGGGTTGGTGTCGTAGGGAATCGCGTTCTTGTTGACGGTAATGCCAGCCTCGCCCAGCGCCGTCTCAGCCTCGCTGCCCAACATGCCCTTGGCAAAGACATCCACCAGCATCAGGTGCGTGTCCGTTCCGCCGGAGACGACGCGGAAGCCTTCGGTCTGCAAGGTCTCAGCTAGCGCGCGCGCATTGGCGACAATTTGCGCCGCGTAGTGCTTGAATTCGGGTTGCAGCGCTTCGCGAAAAGCAACCGCTTTGGCTGCGATGATGTGTACGAGTGGCCCGCCCTGCTGGCCGGGGAAAACCGCCTTGTCAATGGCTGCGGCGAATTGCTGCTGTGAAAGAATCAACCCCGAGCGTGGCCCACGCAGCGTCTTGTGCGTGGTGCTGGTCACGATGTGCGCGTGCGGTACCGGCGAAGGATGCGCGCCGCCCGCGACGAGTCCGGCAAAATGCGCCATATCAACAATGAGCAGCGCGCCGGCATTGTCTGCGATCTGCCTCATGCGGGGAAAATCAAAGATGCGCGGATAGGCGCTGCCACCGCCAATGATCACCTTCGGCTTTTCGCGCAGAGCAATCTGCTCCAGTTCGCCGTAGTCGATGACTTCTGTATCTTTGCGAACGCCGTAAGAAACGACCTTGTAGAGCTTCCCGGAAAAATTCAGCTTATGTCCGTGCGTCAGGTGCCCACCATGCGCCAGATCGAGACCGAGAATGGTGTCGCCGGGATTGAGCACGGCCATATACGCCCCGGCATTGGCCTGCGAGCCGGAGTGCGGCTGCACATTCGCGTGTTCCGCGGCGAAAAGCTGCTTCACGCGGTCGCGGGCAAGGTTTTCGACCACGTCGGCAAATTCGCATCCGCCGTAGTAGCGGCGTCCCGGATAACCTTCGGCATACTTGTTGGTGAAGACGGTACCGGCGGCCTCGAGCACGGCCTCGCTGACGAAGTTCTCCGAGGCGATCATCTCCAGCCCTTCATGCTGGCGGCGGACTTCGTTCTCAATGGCGGCGGCGATCTCCGGATCGAACTGCGATAGCGTCAATGACATGCGGTCGGACATAGTTTGATTGTAGCCTCATGGAATGCGGATTTTTCCGCTCTGTTGCACAATCATGAAGCGATCCATGTGTCTGCGCCGTGTTCTCCTGATGATTCTTCTGCTTTGCGCACCGCTCATCGGGCTGGCGCAGAATGACGGCGCTTTTAAGAGCATTGTTTGGGCGCCCGCACAATTAGAAAGCGGCTCTCCCTGCCTGTTGACCGTGACGTTCGAGACCGCACCAGCATCTATGAAAGGCGAGTGGTTTGGTCACGAGGTTGAATTTTTCCCGTCGTCCACGAAGACCACCTGGTATGCCCTGGCCGGAGTTGATGTTGAAACCGCGGCCGGCGCTTACACGCTTACGCTTCATGCAACCATGTCGGACGGCCGGAGCGTGAGCGCCACCCGTGAAATTCAGATTGGTCCATCGCACTACAGGCAGGTGGAGCTTCGCGTACCGGAAAATTTCGTGACTCCCGATGCCGCGACGCTGAAAATAATCGCGGAAGACAAGGCCATCAAAGAACAGGTTTTTGCGCAGAGCGCGCCTTTGCCATTGTGGAAGGGAAACTTCCTTCGTCCGGTTCAATCGCCGCCAACGGACTCCTTCGGGACGCGCCGCGTCTTCAACGGCAAGCTGGCCAGCATTCATCGCGGTATGGATTTTCGCGCAGCTTCCGGAACGCCGGTCCATGCAGCCAACTCAGGCCGTGTCATTCTGGCGCGAAAACTTTTTTACGAGGGCAACTGCGTGGTCATCGACCACGGCCAGCAGTTCATGACCATTTACATGCACCTGTCGAAAATCCTCGTCCGTGAGGGACAATCTGTGCAGGCGCGTCAACTGCTTGGCCTGAGCGGAGCCACAGGCCGCGCGACCGGCCCGCACCTGCACTTTGCAGCGCGCTGGCAAGGCGGTTATCTTGATCCCGCATTGCTTTTCAGATTAAAACTGCCGGAACACCAGTAGCGAAGGCGATCAGCGCGACAGCAACTCTTCCCTCCGCGCACTTTCCATGATCGGCTTCGCCGCGGAGGGTCCTTCGGCAAGCTTTTTGAAAGCATTATAGACAAACGACCCCAAATACCAGCCGTCGATGAACTTATACGGCGTCTCGCCCGTGGTGTAATGGCCGCAGGGCAGCACCTTTGAAACAAAATCCACGCCCAACTCAGAAAACCTGCGCAGCACTTCAAGCGAGTATTCCCGCAGAAAAGTCAGGTCATAGGTCGCATGAACAACGAGGACTTTCTTCGGCGTGGCCGCGAAGCGCTCCATATAGGACACAGGGCTGATCGAGGCCCACAATTTCTGTAAGCGCTCTTGCGTCATACCTGCATCTTCAAACGCTTTGCGAATGTGCCGCGTGCTCTGCCCCGTCCAGACCACATCGCCAAAAGAAGTGGACGCATGGTTGAAGGCGTTCACGCGCAGGCGCGCGTCGTGCGCGCTGGCAATAAAGGCATAGCACGATCCCAGGCTCGTGCCCAGAATGCCAAACTGCTCATAGCCCTGTGCCTCCAGCCAGTCCAAGCAGCAGCGAATATCAACCACCGCCTGACGGCACGCGGCAATAGTGCGGCCAATGTTCGAGCTGACGGCATAATCCGAGCGCTCCAGTTCCATCGGGCGGCGAATGTCGTGGTAAGGCTTGCTCAACCGCAGCGCCGAAATACCAAAGCGATTAAACAGCGAGCACAACGCATTGTGGCTGAAGGCGTCCGCATTCCACTGCGGCATCACGATCATCGCCTGCTTCGGCTTCCCCACTTGCTTCTCTTCCGGCGCTGGATACCAGCGCGCATTCACCAGATTGTTCTCCGGATATGGCGTCCTGACAGGAGAAGTAAAGCGCAAAAACTGGGCGGACTTCAGCTTGCCGCTCACCGCCATGTCCCTGAGCTTCGCGTCGTGCGCCAGCGTCTCGGGCCGCACATTTGTAGGGAAGAGTTGGGGATGGCGCTCCTCCAATCTGTAATCACTGGGAGGCTCATAACCAAAGAAGCTGTCGCTTTCGCGAACAATGGCCTCGTTCAGGGCAACCATCCGATCGTCCTCAGGCGCGCATTCAGAATCATGCGAGCGGAGAAAATCATCCAACCACTCGAATCCCCATTCCACAGGCCGGACCACCCGGTTTTCATCGCGTGTTGTCAGCGCCGTCTCCCAGGTAAACATCCAGCGCGCATACCACTTGCCAAGCATATCTATAGTTTAATTTGTTTAATCGACCATCAGGCGCGGCACTCGCGTGCTAATCGCGCAGGTCACTTCATAAGGTATCGTCCCGGTCGCATCCGCGAGATCGTTAGCAGTGATGCACTCCGCGCCCTGCGAGCCAATCAGCACCGCCTCATCGCCAATTTCGACGCCAGGAACATCCGTCACATCCAGAATGGTCTGGTCCATCGACACGCGCCCCGCAATCGGGACCCTCATTCCCCGCACCAGAGCGTGGCCGCGGTTCGAGAGCAGGCGATTCAGCCCATCGGCATAGCCCACTGGAACCAGCGCGAGCCTCGTCTTCCGCCCCGCGCGAAAGGTCATGTTATAGCCTGCGCTTTCGCCCGCATCGATTGTCCGGACTGAAACCACGCGCGTCTTCCATGAAAGTATGGGCCGCAGCGCATAGACCTGCGCGGCATCAGGCTGGGCGGGCGTGAAATGCGACACATAACCGTAAAGCGCAATCCCCGGCCGCAGCATCAGGCGGGCCAATTGCTTTTGCGCAAGCCCTTCGAGTGCGAGCACATGCTGGGGGACAAAGACCGTTGCCGAATTGCCCGCGTGTATCCACGTTGGACGGATACCGTATTCTGCAATCACATCCAGTGCAGCTGCGAAGCGCTCAATCTGCGCCTCCGTCTCATCCGGGTACAGCACCTCCGGCGCGCTGAAATGGGTCATCACACCCTCGATAAGTATCGGCGAGTCCGTGCCGAAGCGAACGAGCAGGGCCTTCAACTCATCGAGCGAGCGCACACCCTGCCGCGACATGCCCGTATCGATTTCAAGATGCACCGCAACCGACCGCGGCCCAAACCCGCGCATGCGTGCAGCCTTTTCCAGCAACTCGAAATGAAACGGCTCCCACATCTGCGGCGTAAGCCGGTGCTCGATCATCGCGTCCTCCTCGCCGTGCCAGAAAGCGGACATGACCATGATCCGCGACTCAGGACTGACCCGCCGCAAGGCAATCGCTTCCGAAAGGCACGTCACGCCGAACCACTTCGCTCCTGCGCCCTCAAGCAGTGGAGCGCAGGCGGCAGCGCCGTGTCCGTAGGCGTCGGCCTTCACCACGGCCATTACGTCGGCGTCATCGGGGGCCGCGTTCCGCAGCAGGTTCCAGTTGGCAAGCAGGCGCGAGCGGGAAATTTCCGCCCATACAGGACGAGTTGGCGTCATAGGAATGTTTTCATCGTAAACTGCGCCTGCATGCCCAGGCTGGACGCCCGGCATTCCTTTCAGGAACGGTTTTCCCGTTTTATTGGAAATTAGAGGCGCACGCCTGCTTCCTTTTCTACCTTCCGTCCTGCCGTTATCGCGACATCACAACGGCGGACAAGTTGAATCGCTTGCGCCAGCGTTGTCGCTACGTCATCCGGGGAACCCGCGCCAAACCGCTCGCGTAGTATTTCGCTCTCTGTAGTTGCTCCCCAGATCCCGATCAGAATACGGTTCTCCGGCAACGACCCGCGGACTCGCAGGCACAAATTGCGCGCATGCACAAACGCAAATGGCGGAAGCGCGGAGATACAGATGGTTGTGTTCGGTTCTTCCCGCAGGCGCTCGAAAATTTCAGAAGTGAGCGCGGCAGCCGGCAGCAGTATTGACTTGTGCCCCCGCTGTTCAAGCAATTGCGCCAGCATGACTGCGGAAATCTCGTCAGCCTGATCGCTGGCCGGAATACAGACAACCGGACAGGCCCTCTCAACCGGAGCTTCGCTGTCAGGATCGGACAACGGAGAATGGTAATCAGTGAGCTCGGCAATCATTTCCGCCGCACTCTGGAAAAGAAAAGTGCCGCGCGTATCGTCCAGAAATCCCTTATGCCGGTCCTGCTCGGCAAGGCTCAGGGCCGGCAATACAACGCCGTCGTAAAGATCGACCAGTCTGTGCCCGTCAAGAAACTTGTCGGCAATATGGTGTGCTTCCGTCTGATCCATCGCCAGTAGGCGCTCATAGAAATGCGCTTCGGGCGCCAGTTCAGCTTCATCGCCCAACAGAATATGGAGGAACGACATCTGCGGCACATACCGCCCCATCACGATCAGGCAAACCGTCAAAGGCGTGGAAAGAATTAGTCCCGGCAGCCCCCAGAGCAGCGTCCAGACCATGGCCGTCGTCACCAGCGCAAGCGGCGAGATGCCGGTGTGACTGCCGTAAAGCGCTGGCTCAATAAAGTTACTCACCGCAATTTCCAGGACGACGAACAGCAGCAAAGCAAACAGAGGTGTCCACCAGCCGGGAAAAACTGCAAGCGCAAAGCAGATGGGCAGCCCTCCGCCGATGACCATGCCTGCATACGGCACCATGCGCAGAATGCCCAGCAGCACGCCCCAGAGGGTGGCGTTGGGCACATGCAGTAGAAACAGCCCCACGCCAAAAACCAGGCCATAGCTGGCGTTCACCAGCACATTCATCAGCAGATAGCTGCTGATGCGGCGCGCCGCGTCATCGAGCGCCTGTGTCATCACATTCAGGCGGCTCATGCCGGCAAGCAACAACACGCGATTTCGCAGGTCCTCACGCTTGATGAGCATGTAGATGGTAAAGATCACCACGATGCCGAGCATGCCCAGCGGTTTGATGACCGGCTTCAGCAGTTGCTGCGCATATGCGAAGTCGCTGGTCGGCGGCTGGACGACGACCACCTGAGCGGGGGCGGCGTTTGCAGAATTTGCCTCGCCTGTCTGACGAGTCGTTTCGCGATTCCGCGCACTGCTGCGAGTTCTATCTGGCTCTGGAGGCGGCGACGGCTGCGGTGCATGGGTCCCGGACAGATCCTGATTCAGGACCTTGATGCCTTCGATAGCATTCCTGACCGGACCGTTCATCGGCGAATGAATTTGGGACAGCTTGTGGTCGATATTCTGCCGGTAGCTGGGAATGTCGCTGGCCACATCGAGTAATTGCCGCACTACTACCCACCCAATGACGGTCAGAAATGCCGAAGCCAGAAGAGCCACAATAACCACGGCCGACAGCCGCCGCAGGCGCAGACGTTCCAGCTGAATGACCGCCGGAGCCAGCAGGAAATTCAGCGTCAGCGCCATGGCGAACGGGATAAGCAAATCGCGGGCAAAATACAGCGTCAGCAGCACCAGCCCGAGGACCAACATAGGCTCGTTGTTCAGCCATCCCCGTTTGTTCCTCATGGCGCCAGTGCGTTCCGTGCCGTTCATATTGTTTACCTGAATGGGGGTCTTACCGATTAGAGACTGAAGTCTGCGAGGAGTGCAACAATTCCTTATATGCGACGTGTCTTAATGCGGCACTGGAACCATCTGATATACGAATGCGTATGCTTTAATGAGCAGTAAGTAAGGGAGCCAGCCAAATGACCACTCCATGGATTACAGCGCAACTGACGGATGAGCAGAGGGCTGTCTTCTATGCTCAGATGTCGGTCGTGCAGAAAGATGAAGTGGTCGGTGTGCTGCTTGCCTTGTTCCTCGGCAGCTTCGGGGCGCACCATTTTTATCTGCGTCGGAATGGCCTCGGCATTATGTATGTGCTGTTCTTTTGGACCGGCATCCCCGCCCTCGCCGGTTTAATCGAGTGCTTCTTCATGCCGGCGCGCGTACGCCAGTTCAATGCCGAACAGGCCACTCTGCTGGCCGCCAGCCTACAATACGCCATTCCCGGAACCGGAGCGGCCCCGGGAGTGGTCCCGGCAAAGTCGTTCGTCGCTCCCGCCTGTGCTTCATGCGGAGCGCCTCTTGTAGGAGGCGTAAAATTCTGCAGCCGCTGCGGCGCCGCCGTCACGCAGTAAACAGCGCCTACATATTCGTGTGGCCGGCCCGCATCTCCTCGTTAAATGATGGCTTGGTGATGTCGAGCGCCGCATGCAGCTTGGCGTCGTATTCCTCTGCCCGACCCAGCAGCGCAGCAGTTGGGGCCGCATAGTCATCCGTCAGCGCCAGCATCCCTTGCTTTGAGAGGTCCACAGCCATGCGTCGCAGTTCCTCATCGGTGGTGTTGAGATACTGCGCGTCGCGCGGATCGGCAATCCACACCGGCTGGTCGTTCCCCAGAACATGCGAGAGCCAGTATGCCTTCAGTTCCAGGAATTCGATGCGAGCGGCGCCATCCGTGTCGGTAAAGATGAACTTCTTCTGCCAGCGGCTGTAATAGCGCGTCGTTACCGGAACAGGCTGGCGGTTGCCGCTCTTCAGCAGCTCAAGCTGCCCTTGATCGAACGTCTTGCGAACTGCGTTGTAGATAAACGTCTCAGCGTATGGCTGCTCCGGAGCGGCGACGATCTCGGCGAACGTCACCGTCATGCTGGCGGCAACCTTCGTGTGCAGGGGCGAATTCGTCCCGTCTTCAAGATGCGCCACGCCGTGGACGATATAGGTGTCCGCCCCGGAAGTTGACCGGTGAAAGGGCCATGCGAACTGGTTCAGGCTGATCGGCAGCCCGGCCAGCGTTACATAGGCGTCCGGACGCGGATTGCGCAGGCGCTTCGCCGCGTGGCGTAGGTGGTCTGTCATTTCTGGAAGCAGCTCTGGCTTCTGGAAATCGAATGCCTCGCTCAATTCGAGCTGCAACGTCTTCGCCGCAGACGTGTCCGCAGAGAGCGCCAGCTTGAATTTCGCTGTCGGGTGGTTGTTGAAATCCGTGCCTGCTTCAGTGGATAGGACGGTCAGTCCGGCTTCGCGGGCAGCCTTGCCCAGCATGGCCGTCAGTGCTGTTTCGAGGTTCGTGCTCATCACCCTTATTTTACTGGCTTGGCGCGCGATTTGGCGAAGGCCGCTTGGCGAAAACACGGCGAATCGCGTATATCAGGATGGTGATGACACGACCGATCACCATCCTGGGAAGCTTTGTCGCTGATGTCGCCTTTCGCACTCCAGCCATGCCCCGCTGGGGAGAAACCCTGCTTGGCTCCGTGTTTCGTCTCGGGCCTGGCGGCAAAGGCTCCAACCAGGCCGTTGCCGCAGCGCGTCTTGGGGGTACAGTCCGTTTCGTCAGCAAGCTGGGCCGCGACACTTTCGGCGACATGGCCCGGGAGCTTTACCGCGACGAAGGCGTCGAGACAAGCTGCCTCTTCGCAACGGACGAATCTACCGGAGCTGCCGCCATCATCATCGATGAGAAAAGCGGCGAAAATGGAATCATCATCGTGCCCGGCGCCTGTTTCCATCTGACTGATGAAGAATTGGCGCAAGCCAGCCCGCTCATCGCAGCGTCCACCGCCTTTCTCGCACAGCTTGAGCAGGACATCTCCGTCGTCCAGCGTGGTCTCGAATACGCGCACAAAGCGGGAGTGGCCACAATCCTTAATCCCGCGCCTGCGGCAAAGCTGCCTGACGCAATCTATCCGCTGTGCGACTATCTCACTCCCAATGAATCGGAAGCCACGGCGCTTACCGGAATTCCAGTCGGCAATCTTGCTGAAGCCTCGCAGGCTGCCGATGCCTTGCTGGCTCGCGGCGTCCGCAATGTGGTCGTGACGCTCGGCGCGAATGGCGCACTGTTAAAGAATCACCAAACCATGAAGCACATTCCAGCAGTTGATGCCGGGCCGGTGGTGGAAACCACGGGCGCGGGTGATGCTTTCAACGGGGGATTCGCCGTTGGCCTGGCCGAAGGCATGAGCGCGGAGGATGCCGTTGCCTTTGGCTGCGCCGCCGCCGGAATATCTGTCACCCGTTCCGGCACCGCGCCCTCGATGCCGCGCCGCGCCGAAGTTGATGACCTGCTGGCGCGACGAACTTAGGGTTCGCGAAGCTCGCGGTCCAAAGCCAACTTTTCCGCAGTCAGCTTGATTACCGAAGTGGTGTCGCCATTGCGTTCCGCCTCGCTGACAGCGGCGCGCAACTCCCGGCGGCGGCGTTCCAGATAGCGCCGCCGCAGTGTTTCCAATGCTGCGGTGACGTGCTCCGCGCTGACCGGCTCGATTTCACCGTTCAATGCCTGCGCCAGCAGGCTGCGTCCCGCCGGGTCTTCGATTGCTTCCATTGGGTCGGCATCACCGCGATGGCGCAACTGCTTGAGGATCGGTGCGACGGTTAATCCTTCGAAGTACGACTCATTAGAGTCGAAGCCTGCCATTGCCGCTTTGCAGGCTTGGTCTGAAACTGGCGCAGCAAGCGCGCGCAGCAGGTCTTTCTCCGCCTCACTTAATGTAGGAACCGCGTGAGCCAGTGAATCGCGCCGTTTGGCCGCAGCCTGCTTTAGCTCTTCGCGCACCAGCGCGGAATCGATGCCCAACTTCTGCGCTGCGTCGGTGGCAAACTCATCGCGGGTGATGCGGTTGGGCATACGCTTGATATGCGGCAGCAGGAAGTTCAGCGCCTTCACTTTGGCGTCGGCCGTAGAGGGCGGAAAGAGCTGCCGTGCTCGCTCAATCAGGTAGTCCGAATGCCGTTTTGCCGCGCGCAGCGCTGTCATGTACTCCTGAGCGCCGTGCTCGCGGATGTAGCGGTCGGGATCGAGTCCGCCTTCGAGCGTCACCACGCGCACCTCGAAGCCTTCTTCGGTCAGCAGCGCAATCGACTTCTCCGCCGCGTTCGCGCCCGCCGTGTCGGGATCGAAGTTTATGATGATACGGGTCGCATAGCGCGAGAGCAGGCGCACCTGCGCCTCGGTAAAGGCCGTTCCGCTGGTGGCGATCACGTTCTTTACTCCAGCCAGAAAAACCGAAATGCAGTCCATCTGGCCTTCGACCAGCACGGCAAAGCTGGTCTCGCGGATCGCCTGGCGCGCTTTGTCGAGATTGAAGAGGATGTTTCCCTTGGAATATAGCGGCGTTTCCGGCGAGTTCAGATACTTCGGACCAGCTTTTTCGCCTGCTTCGAGCGCCCTCGCAGTAAAGGCAATCACGCGGCCCGATTCGTTTGCGATGGGGAAGGTGACGCGCTTGCGAAAGCGTGAATAGATTGGTCCGGGCTTGCCGTCTTCCTGCGCTTTGAAGGAGAACAGCCCGGAAAGCCGCAGCGTGTCTTCATCGGCTAAGGATTGCAGACGCTCGCGCAGCGCGTGGAACGAATCCGGCGCGTAGCCGATGCGGAACTGTTTTATCTCGTCCGGCTTAAGGCCACGGCCGGAGAGATATTCGCGCGCCAACGCTCCTTCAGGCGAGCGCAATTGCTCCTCAAACCATGCCGTTGCCAGCTCGTGCAGTTCGAGCAACTTGGCGCGCTGACGGCCTTCCTGGGCTTCTTCTTCGGACGAGAATTCGCGCTTGGGCAGCGGAATTCCGCATTTCTGCGCGACGAAACGAACGGATTCAGGAAAGCTGACATTCTCGATCTTCTGGATAAAGGAGAAAACGTCGCCGGAGACTCCACAGCCGAAGCAGTGGAAGAATTGCCGCGTGGCATGAACGGAGAACGAAGGCGATTTTTCCTTGTGGAACGGGCAGAGGCCGCTGAAGTTCTGCGCTCCGGCCTTTTTCAGGCGCATATAGTCGCCGATGATCTTGACGATGTCGGCCTGCTGCTTGACGAGTTGTGCGAAGTCGGAGGCCATCGTGATCGGCCTGACCCCCCTCCCCGGGTATTCGGGCCGTTTCTTTTATTTTCAATGACTTAGCGGAGGATCATCCCCCGATATGCCGTTGATTTGAAATGGGTTAAGTGGTTTCTCGTATTTTCAATCACTTAGCAGGGGATCCATGAAAATCCCCGGGGCTAAAGCCCCCTTTTTTCCTGCACTCATATTCACCGGGCTAAAGCCCGGTGCTTTTACCCAGCCTTGCTGCGCAAGGTAAAAAGCAAGTTCTGCAATCTCTAACAACAGATATTTCTAGTGCTTCGCTGCCTTATTCCAGCAAATTTCTCCTTATATCCAGAATATCAATTTGGACGAAATAACACGCCAAATTAGCGCGGACTTAAATCTTTTGATTTGAGACAGTTAAGAAAATAATAAGGCGCAAAGCCTTGACAGGAATTTTCCACAGGCAGTCTCAGTCTTTAAATATGGCGGTTACCTCTTCCGGCGTTTTGCCCTGCTCGCGCAGGGCGCGGAGTGAAAGGGCGTCGTGGCGTTTGGCCAGGCGCTGGCCCTGGTTGTCGAGCATGAGTGGGCAGTGGTACCAGGCAGGCTGCTCCAATCCAAGGGCCTGGTAGATGAGAATTTGCCGCGCGGTTGAGCGCAGTAAATCGGCGCCGCGCACGACCTCGGTAATGCGCATAGCGGCGTCATCGACGACAACGGCAAGCTGGTAGGCGGGCACATCGTCGCGCCTCCAGACGAGAAAATCGCCGAAATCGCGTCCAGAAACGTAGCTTTTTGTGTCAAAATAGCCGTCTTTGAATGCAGTTTCGGTGCTTTCCGGAACGCGAAAGCGCCAGTTCAATCCGGCGGGTGATTCGGGCGGCTCGGATGGGGTAATGTCTGGGTGGGGCCTGCAAGTTCCCGGGTAGATGGGCTCGTCGTCTTCGTCGTGCGGGGCCTGCGCGCTGCGGGCCAGGTCCTTGCGTGAGCAGCGGCAGGGATAGACGAATCCGGCTTGTACCAGCTTGCGCCAAGCTTCGAGATAGAACTTTCGCCGCCGACTCTGAATATAAGGAGCGTAAGGGCCGCCGACATCCGGGCCCTCCTGCCACCAGATGCCGAGCCAGCGGAGGTCTTCAAGCATGGCCGTTACGAATTCATGCTTCGATCGCTGCGGGTCGAGGTCTTCATTGCGCATAATGAGGATGCCGTTCGCCTGCTGCGCGCGTTGGTAGGCCGTCCAGAAGGTGCGCGCGTGGCCGAGATGGAGGAGTCCGGTGGGTGATGGCGCGAGGCGGCCACGGTAAGGGATCACGGGGTTAGTCTGCGGATGGTTCTGGGTGCAACGTGAATGATTCACCGCAGAGGACGCGGAGGATGCGCTGAGGTCCCGCTAAGCGGTTTTGAAAAGCGAGGGTCATTCTACTGTTGCTCAGTATTGACAACCAAGAATCCTTCTGGACAGATCTGTGGTTTCCCACCCTATGCGCAAACTGCGCGCATAGGATGGGGCACCTTGGATTCTACGAATCCCAGGTCTCAAAAGCGAGACCTGGGGCACCCGGCTGGTACAAAAAGAAGAGGAGCGAGCGTAGAAAATTTAGTGGACCAGCAGGCGTTCAGGCTTTCGCAGCACGATCTTACCGCGCTGCTTGGTCAAGAGGCCAGCACGTTCCCAGTCGCTCAAAGAACGGCTGACCGTGAAATGCGTCACATTTGTGTAATTAGCTAGTTCCTCGTTCGTGATACTCACTTCGACCCCACCGGGAGTAATCTTTCCGATTCCGCTGGCGAGGCTTACTAGCAAATGTGCGATGCGACCGTTGGCATCATCGGCATTGAGTGAAATATTCGCCGAGATCAACCCTGTGAGATAATCCGTCGCCATAATCGACAAAGCATTGTCGAAAAGTTTCGGATAACGCAACAGCAAATCTCGTACAACCTTTCTCTCCCATACCAATGCACAACCGTCCGTCGCTATTTCTGTGGTGGCAAGATATCGACTCGGGGGAGAGATCATCGTGGCACCGCCGAATATCTGTCCCGCTGTCAACCAGAGCAGGTTTATCTTTCGGCCTTCATCCGTAATAAAGAAGTACCTGCCACGACCACTGGTGAGGATGAAGAATCGGTCGGCAGGATCATCCTGATTGGTAACGATAGAGGATGCACGAAGGTATCGATGCTTGGCGAAAGACAAGATGGAGCTGATTTCGGCTTCGGTCAATCCCGATAGGAATCGAGGGTTGAGTTCTTTGGGAAGGGCTATAATTTGATTTCCAGACAATTTGCAGGCGCAGGTCATGGTCCTCTTCTGAGCACACGCCGCAATATTCTGAGGAACGTCAATACCTTGAATCTGATTCAATCCTGCAATGAAGACATCTAGTTTTTCAAAGTAACTGTTTATCCCGCAACTAACATACACCCTAACGAATTGCTCGTGCCACTGACCGGCGATCTGTCAGTTTTACCAGTTTTTTGCTGCGCCTGAACCGTTGAGAATAACCCTTCAGACGATGAGTTCCATGGCCATAAGCTTCCTCGTGTTCCTGGGTGCCTCTTGCAGCGGGCTTCTCGGCATGTTTGTTTCCCCAAAGCTACCCGTTCAGCATCAAAGCTCAGAGTCCAAGGACGTTATAAGGCTGATGATGGGACTTGTCGCGACGACTGTGGCAGTTGCGCTCGGGCTGCTCATTTCTTCAGCCAAGACTTTCTACGATACGCAAAATAACGCTGTGACGCAGCTCGCCGCGAACTACATATTACTGGACCGAATCCTGACCTATTATGGGCCAGAAACGTCAGACACGCGCTCTGCGTTGCGTAACGGACTGGCTCATCTATTGGAAACCGATGTGTCTTTGCGTCGGAGCGACCCACCGTTTCTCGACGTCGAGTCTGGGTCACGAACCGGTGGGAGCTTCCTTACAAAGATCCTCGAGCTTTCCCCAAAAGATGAAAACCAAAGGTCTCTGAAGGCGCAGGCATTGAGCGTTGCATTCCAACTAGGCGAAACTCGCTGGCTTTTCTTCGGACAGAATACGGTTCCCGTTCCCAGCCTGTTGCTGGCCATGCTGATTGGCTGGCTGATCCTGTTATTCCTAAGCTTTGGGACATTTGCCCCTCGTAATCTCATGGTCTTGATCGGCTTGTTAGTGGCCGCGCTGGCGGTGAGCGGTGCGATTTTTCTGATTGCCGAAATGTATCGTCCTCAGGGCGGACTGATTCGAATTTCTGATGCTCCCTTCCGCGCTGCTCTCTCACAGCTTAGTCAGTAATCGCCCTATGCTCGGGTCGGCAATGCACCGATCCAATCCCGGGTGGCCGACAAACCGGAAGTATCAAGAAATTGCCCGGTAGGGCTGATAAGCAGGATTCTTCGCATCTGATGCATGATGTTTGACCACCCTTTCCATCGATGACGATGTTCTGAGCGCGGCCAAAGAACTGGCAGCGATCGAGAAGAAATCAGGAAGTGGGCGACCTCCTCTCTGGCAAGGCGCGCATTTATTCACGCTGGATTGAAATTCTAGACACGAAACAGCGTGCCACTTCTAAAAGTGCGGAAGACCATGCCCCGAGTTACTTCAGAGTTGGTACATCAACTCCGCGAAGACCTTTCTGTGATTCATGATTCCTGCGCTTCTCCACCTACTGGAGAATTCCGTGCAGCAGTAGGGCCATTGCCGCCACGAGGAGGAAGATGCGCCAGCGGTGGAGAGTGTCCCAATGTTTGTTCTGCTGGCGCCAGCCGTCTTCCAGCGCGGCGATTCGGTTGTTGATGGGCACGAGTACAGTGATTGAAAAGATGATGGCAGCAATCCATATGCCTGCGGCGGTGAGAAGGGATGGCAACGCCGGTTCATGGCGTCGCAGATATGTCTCGATGAGCATGAGGACGAGAGACAAGGCGTACCAGAAGGGCATCACTTTGCCGAGCAAGCGGGCGAAGAGGCTGAGGATCTTTGCCTGCGTGGTTTCTTCCAACTGCCAGACGACAGGGTTGATGAAGGCGGAGACGGCGAACTCGGTTCCAACCATGAGGCCGATGCAGAGGATGGTAATGATGTCGAAATAGTGCATAAATGAGCTCCTTCAGACTTTCTGATCCGGATTCGGTCTATACTGACTCAAATAGATGTACTGACTAATTTGTCAGTAATCGTGGTGTGACCCTATGCCGGTTTCGAAAAAAGAGATTTCGCAGTGTCCCATTGACGCCATGCTGTCGGTGATCGATGGACGGTGGAAAGGCACGATCCTGTGGCGGCTGTGCGACGGGCCGATGCGGACGAGCGAGCTGCGCCGCAGCATTCCCGGCATTACAGAGCGGATGCTGATCCGGCATCTGCAGGAACTGGTGCGCGACGGCATCATCGAGAGGCATGAAGAAAAGCGCGTGCCGCCGTGCGTGCGCTATTCGATTACGAAGTACGGATGGACGCTGGCTCCGGTGCTAGAGCAGATTTGCGGATGGGGACGGGTACATCTGGCGCGAATCGAGAGGAGTGCACGGCGTGTTTGAAAGATGAATCCCAGGTCTCAAAAGGGAGACCTGGGGCACCAAGGCTGTCTGCATGGAACTTTACCAGACGAAAACTATTAACAACCAGCAAATCCTGATACGCTACAATCCTGACGCAGCCCTCAACTCCTTTAGCAGGCTGTCGCTGTATTTCTGTGTTTCCCAGGCTTTCCGGGCCCCGAACCGCGTGCAGATAACAATTCCGGGAGACGAACTCTCGAGACGCGGGTAGTACGAACAGCAGAACGCTGGTTCGTGCGTGTGAAACCTAACAAAGAGCCCGCGAGGTGCGGATTTGTCCCAGGCGTTTAGTTGTTTTGGCGCTGCAGCGCTTCGTAAGCATTTGAGCCTGCCGATTCTGAGCATTTTATTGTGCGTGCTTGCTGGTCCTGGCAACGCGGCGCAGACGAATGCGAAAAACGTGCTGGTATTGTTTAGCTTTTTTGACCGCAGCCATGTGTCTTTGGATTTGATGGAGTCCTCGCTGCGGGCTCATGTACCGTGGCCAGTAAACTTCTCTATCTCCTATCTGGAGAATCCACGGTTTGAAGAGGAACCTTATCGCGAGAGCCTGGCGGAAACCTTCCGGCAACAATACCTCGGCGTGAATCCGGATCTGGTGATTGTAGCTTCAGAACCCGCCCTCCGATTCGCGGTGCAATACCGGGACAAGATGTTTCCCGGCGTGCCCATCGTCTTCTGGGCGATCAGCACAGCACTGGCGCACGAGAAGATGTCCGGAGTTACAGGTGTAGCAACTCCCAACGGAACTCGAGGCACGATTGATCTAGCGCTTCGTCTTCATCCGGATACGACCGCTGTGGCTGTCATTACGGGTGAATCGCAGACCGAGAGGGTTTGGTTGGCCGATGTGCATACTGAGCTTCTTCGTTACCGGGGCAAGGTCGGAGAGATCGACGTGATTGGCCCTCCCAGCTCTCAAATGCTTCAAAATATCGCAGCACTCCCTCCTCATACCGTGGCACTGTTTCAGCTCTTTCCCCAGGATTCCACGCAACCGCCAATTACATCCTGGGATGTCCTTGCCCTCACCACCCAGCGCCTTCCAACGTATTCCATCTTCCGGACACTCGCTTTGGACCACGGAGGAATCGGCGGCGCTTATTATGACGCCAAGCATGAGTCTGTGCTGGCTGGTGAAGTAGCAGCCCGGGTGTTGCGTGGTGAGAAACCGGACAATATTCCGGTTGTGTCGGTCTCGAACCTTCAAGTTGAGGTTGACTGGCGGCAGCTTCAGCACTGGCATATCCAAGAGTCGGCGCTTCCGCCGGGGAGCGTTGTGTTATACCGCGAGCCATCACTATGGGAGAGTTATCGGAGATACATTCTTGCGGGTATTGCGCTGATCGTGGCCCAGGCGCTCCTGATTATAGGACTGCTCTGGCAACGGGCGCGGAAACGGAAGGCGGAAGCTATTCTGCGGGAGAGCGAAGAACGTTTTCAGGTAATGGCTGACACTACGCCTTCACTGGTCTGGATGTGCGACCCGCATGGCAAGATCACGTACCTGAACGAGCGGCGAATCCAGTTCACGGGATCGGATTCCAAAGCTGGTTACGGAGAATCCTGGATCGAATACGTTCATCCCGATGATGTGCAGAGGATGCTGAATACTCTTTCGTATGCCTTGAAAACGAGGCAGTCGTTCTCACAGGAATATCGGCTTCGCGGGATAGACGGTGTGTACCGCTGGATGTTCGATGTCGCGTCTCCAAGACTAAATGGAGATGGATCCTTTGCCGGTTTTATCGGCTCGGCGATTGATACAACGGACCAGAAGCTTGCCCAGCAAGCACTCGAAAGACTGGGTGGTCAGTTGATAGAAGCGCAGGAGCAGGAGCGCAGCCGCATCGCAAGAGAGCTGCATGATGATGTCTGCCAACGGCTGGCGCTGCTGTCGATGAAGATTGAACAGGCGAATCTTGCTTCGAATGAGTCGCCGGAAACGAAACAGGATCTGGAGGAGATTGGCGAACTCTGTTGTGAGATAGGATGCGATGTTCAGTCCTTATCGCATCAACTGCACTCATCGATACTGGACTGCCTCGGCATCGGGACTGCCATTCGTGAATTCTGCGATGAGATATCGAGACAATACGAGGTGACCATCGAGTTCACGGAAAGGGATGTATCCAAACATACGCCCAAGGATATCTCGCTGTGCCTCTTCCGGGTAGCGCAGGAAGCTCTGCACAACGCAGTGAAGTACAGCGGGACAAACCACTTCACGGTAGAACTCACTGGGATGGCCGACGCGATTCAGCTCGAGGTGGCGGACCGAGGAGCCGGCTTTGAAGTGGAAGAAGCGAAGAAGAATGGAGGGCTGGGACTGATGAGTATGCAGGAGCGCATGCATCTGGCGCATGGCACACTCTCTGTCGAATCGACACCCGGAGAAGGGACGACAATTCTTGCGGTTGTGCCGCTGCCGGCCGCAAGCCGCGCGTCTTCGGTTAGCGCAGAGGATGACCGGATTCCCAGGGTGAAAGAAGTGGCGTGAAGGCTTGGGGCCTAGGTTTGAAAGGCAACAGCCTGGTTTGATCACAGGTCTCAAAAACGAGACCCTTCGATTTCGCTCAGGGCAGGCTTTGGGGCACCCGACTATTCGATTACGAAGTATGGATGGACGCTGGCTCCAGTGCTGGAGCAGATTTGCGTTTGGGGGCGGATACATCTGGCGCGGTTGGAGAAGGGTGGGCGACGTCCTTGAAGGGGCGCGATCGAATCCCAGGTCTCAAACGACCTACACTAGTGGAGTGCATGATAGAGACTTTACGAGACGGACGCTCGGCCGTGTTCATATTGCCCCTCCGGACCCGGCTTGGCCGGAGCAATTCCTGCGCGAACGCGAGCGTTTACGGCCGCTGTTAGGCCGTATTGCAGACGAGCTTGAACACTACGGAAGTACTGCTGTTGCCGGGCTCAGCGCCAAGCCCATTATCGACATGATGGGCCCCGTGGCCTCGCTTGATCAGGCGGACATGCTTAGTCTCTCCCTTGTATCGGCAGGGTATCGGAAAATCGATGCAGGTTTCATCAAACGGCGTTTCTTTCGCAGGGACCCGGAAGGCGCAGGTCCTGCTTTTCATTTGCACCTGGTCGTTTGCCCAACCTGGCCGCTCAAGAACGAGATAATCCTTCGTGACTGGCTGAGTCAGTATCCTGAGGTGGCGCGCGCCTATGAGACGTTGAAGATGGAACTGGCACTTACAAACGGTGACGACATGCCGCGATATACCGAAGGCAAAACTTCATTCCTGCGCCGCGTCGTCAATGAAGCGCGTCTTAGCATTGGTCTTGCCGCGGAGCAGGATTGGGAGGAGTAGCTATACCAGACAGCATTCCGGGGATTACGAAGCGCATGTTGATCCGGCATTTGCAGGAACTGGTACGCGACGGCAGGACTACTCCACACAGGCCAACCCCGGGCTTGTATGGAGCACCCCAGTGCTGATCCCGCCCTTCACGTTCCTCTCAGGATGGGCAACCACGGTGATGTTCGCAATATAATTTTTGGCGAGCGATGACTTCCTGACCGATTATTTCGATGCTATGACTACAGCTGCTTCTGCCTTCCGTTCGCAGCGCCACTTGATTGCTTACTGGGTGACGACTGCTCTGGTTGTCTTTGAGCTGGTGGTGGGAGGTGCGTGGGATGTTCTGCGGGTACCGCAGGTTCGCGCACTGTTTGAACGGCTGGGCTATCCGTCCTATTTTCTGGTGATCCTCGGAACCTGGAAACTGCTTGGCGCGGTCGCGCTGGTCATTCCGCGATTTCCCCGACTGAAGGAGTGGGCTTACGCTGGAGTGATCTTCGACCTGACGGGCGCGGTTGCATCGCTGGTGGTGTCAGGAATTGTGGATGTGGGTATGCTGGCTTACCCGATCTTGATGATTGGTGTTGCAGTGGCGTCGTGGGCGCTTCGTCCGGCGTCGCGGCGTCTTGCGAGTGGGTGAGGATGCGGGAGTACATCCCAGGTCTCAAAAACGGGACCTAGAGCACATCCCGGCTATTTAAGCTCATCTGATGTATGATGTTTGATGATGGAGAAACGCTATGCGTACCACGCTTGCAATCGATGACGACGTACTCAGCGCCGCGAAGGAGATGGCTAACCTCGAGAACAAAACGGTAGGCCAGGTGATTTCGGCTCTGGCGAGGCGTGCACTGGTTCCTGTTATGTCGAAGGTTGAGAAACGAAATGGTGTGCCGCTGCTGAAGGTGCGTAAAGGCGCGTCCCGAGTGACTTCAGAACTGGTGCACCAACTCCGTGAAGAGTTAATGTGACCCGGTTTCTTCTCGATATTAATGTGCTGATCGCTCTTATCGACCCCGCTCACGTGCAGCACGACCGGGCGCATGAATGGTTTGCGTCCAAGGGGCAGAAGGCGTGGGCCACATGTCCGCTAACGGAAAACGGTGTATTGCGTATTGTCGGTCATCCTCGATATCCAAATTCTCCGGGCAGTCCTGCCGCAGTG
>NZ_DASQIX010000097.1:0-39979 GCF_035631355.1 Alloacidobacterium sp. | reverse complement strand
ACGTTCATTCCCTGCTCGGCTTCGGGCATGGCGCAGCCCATAATGACGTCTTCGATTTCTTTGGTATCGAGCGCGGGGACCTTGGCTAGCGCGCCTTTGATGGCAATGGCGGCGAGGTCGTCGGGGCGGGTGTAGGACAGCGACCCTTTGGGAGCCTTGCCGACCGCGGTGCGAACGCTGCTTACGATGACTGCATCTCTCATGATTTAACTCTAGTCCCTTGCTTGGGCGGAACCGGGGCTAAAGCCCCTGCGTTCCCGATTGCTTTTTCACCGGGCTGAAGCCCGGTGCTTCTACCAAAAACCACTTGAATTCTGTGGCGACCTATCCTCATCACTCGGTTCCTGACAGCGTTGTCCATGAACCATTTTTGAAGTAATGGATGACCGCTGATTTTTCGATATGTACGTCTTTGATCCCGTCGTGGTCGAACGGGCCGTATGGCTTGTTCGCCAGCACTTCGCTGATGCCGGAAGGCTGTACCGAATCGATGCCGCGGGCGTAGCCTAATACTCTGCTTTCGTCATGTGAGTCGGCGGTGTCGGTGTCGGGCTGCGCGGCTATTTCGGCAGGCCTGGTCGCGGAACTGTCCCAGAAGACGAGCAGCGTTGATGTTCCGTTCTGCGAGCAGAGCACAGCCCAGTCCGATGAGCCTTTCTCGCGAAACGCGCCGTGGATGACGTTCTCAGGAGTGCGGGCTTCATATGTCTGAGGAACCATGCAGTGGCGTTTTTCGAGATCGCGGAGAACAGGAGCGGGGAGCAAGGGAAAGCTCTCCGGCGGGAGCATTCGAAAGGCGTAGGACTGGTCGTCTTTGTGCCCGCGAGTGATCTGCTCGGATTCCTGTGCCCATACGAGAGATGCGATGACAAGCGCGAACCATGCGACGAGCTTTGGGGTAGTTATCAATTTATTTCCGAACGCCAGCTTATAGAACTTAAACCTCATGGGCTAAAGCCCTGATTTTGTCCATTCGTAACGTCACGGCTAAAGCCGTGCCCCTTCAAAACCCTCTCAATTCCGGAGTGGCTTTCCTGTTTTCAGCGTGAAGGCGATGCGCTCCTGCGTTTTGTGCTCACCGCAGAGCGAGAGAAAGGCTTCGCGTTCCAGATCAAGTAGATACTGCTCGGTGACGAAGGTTCCCGGGGTGACGCTGCCTCCGCAAAGAATACGGACGATATGGTTCCCGATTTTTGCGTCGTGGTCGCTGATGTATTCGGCCTGGCGCATGAGGTGCACGCCCAACTTGAGCGTTGCTCCTACCTGATCACCAGGAACGGGAATCTGCGTGCGAGGAGTGGGCGCGGCGTAGCCGTTTTCGGCGAGGTACACGGCGGTCTCGCGCGCGTCCAGCAGGAGACGTTCGCGATTCAGCGTGATCTTGTCGGATGGCTTGAGCAGGTCGAGGCCCCGCGCTTCTGCTGCTGACGTTGAGACCTTGGCCATCCCGATGGTTTCAAAACGCTGTCGCAGCGCGTCCTGCAATTCGCCGGAAAATGCGAACTTTAGCGGGGCCTCTGTCGGGCTTACGCCTGATTCAACAGCTGCGGCGTCTACGGCGTGCAGCGCCATCTCTTTTGTGCCGCCGCCTGCGGGGACGAGGCCGACCCCGGCTTCGACGAGGCCCATATAGAGTTCGGCGCTGGGCTGGCGGGCAGCAGCGTGGAGTGAGATTTCTGTTCCTCCACCGAGACAGAGGTTGAAAGGCGCGGCAACAACGGGGCGCGGGCAGAATTTGATGGATGATGTCATGCGCTGGAAAGCCCGTACGGCCAGATCGACTTCGTCCCAGTCGCCTTCCTGCATGGCGAGCAGGAGCTGCATGAGGTTGGCGCCAACGGAAAAGTCAGATGCGTCACCGGAGATGACGAAGCCGCGGAAGTTGCGGACGTGCTCGCTATCGGGGTGCAGCGTTTGTGTGATGAGCGAGACGATGTCGTCGCCGATGGCATTTTTTTTTGAGTGCAGTTCGAGGCATGCGATGCCTTCGCCGATGTCGACCAGTGATGCGCCCGCATTTTTGCGGACGACTCCGTTGGCGTGCTTGAAGGCTGCGATGTTGGCGATGCCTTCCGGTCTATGGACTGGCTCGTAATCGCGTTTGGCTGTATTGAACTCGGCCCGTCCCTGCGCAGTGTCGCTGTACCAGCTGGTTTTTCCAGATGCGAGAAGAGCTTCGGTTTGCGGGCTGACGTGCTCGTTCCTCGCGCGCAGACGTTCGACGCTTTGCGGCACGCCGATTGCGTCCCACATTTCGAAGGGACCAAGTTCCCAGTTGAAGCCGGTTCGCATGGCGCGGTCGATGGAACTGATGTCGTCGGCGATTTCGGGCAGGCAGTCGGCGGCATAGTTCCAGATGCGGGTGAGAAGCGTCCACTGAAACTGGCTGGCCTTGTCTTTTCCCGGACCGCTGCCAATGAGCAGTTGCAGGCGCTCGGGCAGGGTTTCGACGTTCTTTGCCATTTCGAGCGACGGGAATTTTGGACGCTGCGCCGGGCGATAGTCGAGGGCTTTCCAATCGAGCGCGAGCCTGTTATTTTTCGGATCGGGCGCGTCGGGAATTTTCTTATAGAAGCCCTGTCCGGTCTTGTCGCCGAGCCATTTGCGCTCCAATATGGTTTCGATGAAGGCGGGGAGTTTTGTTGCAGCTGCATCTTCGGCCTTTGAGCTTTGGAAGTTTCTGGCGACGTGGGCGAGCACGTCGATGCCCACCATATCCGCCAGACGAAACGTCCCGGTGCGCGGCCAGCCGATGCTGGACCCGGTGAGCGCGTCCACGTCTTCAATGGTGAGGTCGAGTTCCTGCATCAGAGCTGTGGCGGTCAGCATGGCAAAGACGCCGATGCGGTTCGCTATGAAGTTGGGCGTATCGTGCGCGTAGACGATGGACTTGCCAAGACGCCGGTCGGCGAAATCGGCGATGACCGCCACAGCCTGCGGGTTCGCTTCAGGCGTGCGAACGATTTCGAGCAGGCGCATGTAGCGCGGCGGATTGAAGAAGTGTGTGCCGAACCAGCGGCTGCGAAAATCGGCAGGCATCTTTGCCGCGATGGATGCGACGGGCAGGCCGCTGGTGTTGGTCGTCACGATAGTGTCGGGACGCAGGTGCGGCGCAATCTTCTCAAGCAGGGCCTGCTTAATGCTGATGTCTTCAGTGACGGCTTCGATGATCCAGTCGCAGGATTTAAGCAGAGCGAGATCATCTTCAAAGTTGCCAATTGTAATGAGGCCGGCACTGGACTTGTCATAGAAGGCTGCTGGCTTGGATTTCAACAGTGCCTGCAGCGCCTGAGCGGCGATGCGGCTGCGGCCAGCGGGGTCGGCATTTGCAGGAACAATGTCGAGGAGCACGACGGGAAGTCCGGCATTGGCGAGATGCGCGGCAATGCGGGAGCCCATGGTTCCCGCTCCGAGCACGGCGCAGCGACGGATAAGCGGAACGGCAGCAATGGTAGAGGGCGCGCCGGCGAGAGCGGTGCTCATGCTGAATGCTCCTTACACCGGGGAGGATATCGGGCGGGTCTGAGTTTGTGCAAGCTTCCGCAAGCCAAGCCATTTCCTAGTGCAGATATTGGTTTCCACCGTTTTTTTTTTGCATCTAAATTTGCACTGTAGTTCTTTTCCCCGGCAGGCGAATCCTGTGAAAGCCCGTGATCTGGTGTGGTTGCTCTTTCTCTTGTGCCTGGAGGGAAGCTTTGCGCATGCGCAAAAGCTGCCGTCCGGGACCGTCTACATCGAAGCGCAAAACATGTCGTTTTCTTTAGTCAGCGATGTGGCACTTACCGTGAAGCGCATGAACGGGTTCATGATTCCTCGCGCGGGAAAGGTCGTGTCGCTCGACGATAAGACGTCATTCACCTTGCAGATTGCGAATGCAACGACATACCTGTCGGCGGAAAACCTGTCGTTGCTGATGAATGCCTATATACTGCCGCACGCGAAGACTTCGATTCACAACGTTACGGTGCACTTCGAGGACCAGACGCTGGTGCTGAAGGGCTCGCTCAAGAAGGGACTGGACGTGCCGTTTGAAGGTAAGGGGACGGTGAGCGTCACACCGGATGGCGGCTTGAAGATGCATTTTACTGACGTAAAAGCGGCGGGAGTGCTGAAGAAGGGCTTGCTTGATGCGCTGGGAATCACGCTGGCGAAAGTGGCGCAGCCCAGGCACCAGCCCAGCTTTCAAATTCAAGGCGATGATGTGATTGTGTCGGTAGACAGGCTTTTTCCCCCGCCACACTTTGCGGGAAGGCTGACGTCGGTTCGAATCGAAGGCGATCAGCTTATCGAGGTCTTTGGGCAGCCGGATCCAGCCTTTAAGCCGGCGCCCGTTACCGCTGACCGCTTTGTGTATTTTCGCGGCGGCACGATGGCCTTCGGCAAGCTCACGATGAAGGATGTCGATCTGGAACTGGTGGACAAGGACAAAACGGACGTCTTCGATTTTTCTCTCGACTACTACCGGGCCCAGTTGGAGGCTGGATATTCGAAATGGATGCCGAATCTCGGGCTGGTGGTGTATGTGGCCGACTACTCCACGATTTCTCCGAAAAAAGAGGCGGACGTTTCACAGAACAAATAGCGCGGATTGCCGGGTTTGACACTCGCACGCGAGGTGGATAGCGTCAGAGTTACGCTGTCATTTGCGAGGAACGATGAAACTCTTTCCCACTTTGCGTCTGGCTGCCCTGGTGTGCGGATTGGCCGTTGCCGCACAGGCGCAGGACTTATCCAGCTTTGAGAAACGCATCACTACCAAGGTGTTGCCGAACGGCCTGACGCTGATTATCTGCGAACGGCCCGAAGCTCCGGTTTTTTCCTACTTCACGATTGTGGATGCTGGAGACGCCAACGATCCTGGCGGTGAGTCGGGGCTGGCGCACATGTTCGAGCACCTGGCATTCAAGGGAACGAAGGACATCGGCACGACTGACTATGCTGCCGAAAAAGGCGCGCTCGCTAAAGTGGAGCAAACCTATGCGGCGTATGACGATGAGTTCCGCAAGCGTGTGGGACGCGATCCGGCAAAGCTGAAGACGCTGCATGCAGATTTCGAGCAGGCCCAGGCTGAGGCGGAGAAATATGTCATTCCGAACCAGTTCACAGAGATTGCGGAAGAGAATGGTGCGACCGGGTTGAACGCACAGACCAGCCTTGATGACACGCAGTACTTCTGGAGCATGCCTTCAAACCGGCTCCAACTGTGGGCGTACATGGAGAGCGACCGCATCGCTAATCCGGTGCCGCGCGAGTTTTACAAAGAGCGCGACGTGGTGATGGAAGAGCGCCGCATGCGGATTGATTCAAACCCTGTCGGGCGCATGGTCGAGGAGTTTCTGGCGGCAGCGTATGTGGCGCATCCTTATCATCGCCCGGGCGTTGGGTGGATGAGCGAGCTCAGCCAGATTACTGCTACCGAGGCGGATGCCTTCCACAAGAAATACTATGTGCCCTCGAACATGGTGATTGCCATCGTCGGCGATGTGAAGCCGGATGATATGACGATGCTGGAGAAGTATTTCGGCGCGATTCCCGCTGGGCCAAAGCCGGAAGAGATGGCGACCGTCGAACCGCCGCAGACAGCTGAGCGGTACGTTGTCCTCAAGGAACAGTCGCAGCCGCTTTATCTTGAGGGCTATCACAAGCCGGATTACCGCGATCCCGATGACGCCGTATACGACGCCATTCAGGACATCTTCTCGAATGGGCGTACTTCGCGGCTTTATCGCAGCCTGGTGCGCGACCAGCAGATTGCGGCTGAGGCTGAGGGTTTCAGCGGCTTCCCCGGCGACAAGTATCCCGGACTATTTGCCTTCTTCGCTGTGCCGAATCCTGGACACACACCGCAGGAAATGCGCGTGGCCATTCATAAAGAGATTGATAAGTTGAAGACGACTGATGTAAGCGACGATGAGCTGGCCATGTTCAAGACGCGGGCACGCGCCGATATTCTGCGCGGATTGGGCAACAATCAGGGGCTGGCGGAGCAGCTTGCCATTTATCAATTGCGATATGGAGACTGGCGCGAATTATTTAATCAGTTGAAGAAGATTGACGCAGTGACGAAGGCGGACATTCGGCGCGTCGCGAATAAAACATTTGTCGATACGAACCGGACGTATGCCATGGTTGAATTTCAAGCGCCTACAACTCCGGCTGCAGAGGCGTCTCAGGGAGGTGCACAATGAATTCTCATCGTGCCTTCTTCATGGAAAATCAACCGCAGAGGACGCTAAGAGCGCAAAGGTTCGCAGAGGTGAGATTTCACCTGAAAGCGAGCAGAGGGTTACAGTATGTTCTGCTTGTTGCTGTTCTGCTCTTTTTCGGAGCAACGCTGCGAGCGCAGCAGGCGCAGCCCTGGAAGCAGATTCCAATTCCGCCGCTGCATCCTTTCCATCCAGAGCAGCCGAAGCGAATCGAGTTGAAGAACGGCCTCGTGATTCTGCTGGAAGAAGACCACGAGCTGCCGTTTATCAACGGAGTCATCAATCTTCGCGGCGGTTCGCGCGATGAGCCTGCCGCTAAGGCCGGGCTGGTCGGTCTCTATAGCGACGCGTGGCGCACCAGCGGTACGGCAAGCAAAGATGGCGACGCACTTGATGATCTGCTGGAAGCGAAAGCAGCCAAAGTCGAGACGGACGGAGACGTGGACTCGACCGCCGTTTCCTGGTCGTGCCTGACGAAGGATGAAGACCTCGTTTTCGGGATTGCGGTCGATCTGCTGAAGCATCCGGCTTTCAAAGATGACAAGCTGATGCTGGCCAAGCAGCAGGCGGCTGCGGGCATCGTCCGGCGTAATGATGACGCCAGCGCGATCGCATCGCGCGAAGCGGCAAAACTTGTATATGGCGTGGACAGCCCGTACACGCGGGAGCCGGAGCTGGCAACGATCAAGGCCATCACGCTCGACGATCTAAAGCAGTGGCATGATAAAACCTTCGTGCCGAACAATATGATCGTCGGCGTAGAAGGCGACTTTGATTCAGCCGTGATGGAAAAGGCCCTGCGCGCCGCTTTTGAAGACCTGCCGCGTGGCGCGGCATGGCCTAAGCCTGTGGGAGAATTTTCCGGTCCGCAGCATGGCACGTACATTGTCGATAAAACCGACGTAAATCAGAGCAACGTATATATCGTCGGCCTGGGAACGATGCGCAATAATCCGGATTATTTTGCGCTATCAGTGATGAACGAGATCTTTTCCGGCGGCTTTGGATCACGTCTATTTCAGGATGTACGGACCAAGCGAGGCCTTGCCTATGCCGTGGGCGGTGGTTATGGCGCCGATTACGATCATCCGGGCATCTTTCGCGTAGTTGCCGGGACTAAGAGCCCAAGCACTGTGCAGGCAGCGCAGGCCATGATGGACCAGATCAACGAGCTGAAAACCAAGCCGTTTACTGAAGACGAATTGAAACGCGCCAAAGACCAGGTGCTGAACTCATTCATCTTTAATTACGACACGAAGGAGAAAGTGTTGGCTGCGGCGACGCGGCTTGAATTCTACGGCTATCCGGCGGATTTTCTGGAGAAGTACCGGGATGGCGTAGAGCGTGTGACGACTGCCGACCTGGAGCGCGTAGCGAAGAAGTATATTGATACATCGAAGCTGGCGGTGCTGGTGGTCGGTAATCAGCAGCAATTCGGCACGCCGCTCACCGAACTGGGCATGGGCGCACCACGTCCGATCGACATTACGATTCCGGGAGCACCGCAGCAGAGCCAGAGCGGCGGAGAAGGAGAGCAGTAATGCGGTTCGCGATTGTGATCATGGCCGCGGGCAAGGGCACGCGGCTGAAGTCAAAACGCGCCAAGGTGCTGCACCAGATTGGTGGCAAGTCGCTGCTGGAACATGTGATTCACTCGGCGACGCAGATTGTGCCGCCGCAGGATGTATATGTTGTCGTCGGCCACCAGGCAGGCGCGGTGCAGGCCGCCGTCGCCTCGACGAATGTGCATTTTGTCACGCAGGCGGATCAGCGCGGCACCGGGCATGCGGTTCAGACAGCACGTCAGGCAGTAGCGGGCTACGAGCATATCATCGTTCTTTCCGGTGATGTGCCCTTGTTGCAGCCCGAAACGATCGCGCGGCTGCGGGACTTCCATCTGACCGAACGCGCAGCCATGACGATTCTTACAGCGTCTCCTGACAATCCGCACGGCTATGGACGCGTGATTCGCCATTCTCCCAGCTCTGCGGAAGTGACCGCAATTGTCGAGCAGAAAGCACTGACACCGAAGCAGGAATCGATTCGCGAAATCAACTCCGGCATTTATGTCTTTGCCTCGAAACCGCTCTTTCAACTTATCAACGAACTCAGGACCGATAACGCGCACGGCGAGTACTACCTGACGGATATGGCCCGCGTGCTGGTGCAGGAACACGAGCGCGTCGTGGCTATTGAAGCGGGAGACGCGACTGAGGTTCTGGGGGCAAACACGCTGGCGGAAATGGCTGAACTGGATGCAGCCATTAGGATGGCAACAGCGCGAAGGCTTATGGCGCAGGGTGTGACCATCTATCGGCCAGAGACAACAGTCATCGACGCTAACGTAGAGGTCGGCGCGGATACCATCATCGAACCGTATGTGCAATTGCTGGGCGAGACGCATATTGGTGAAGACTGCCGCATCCGCTCCTATTCAGTTATCGAAAACTCAACGTTGGCCAGCCATGTGCTTGTACGGCACGGTTGCATCATCAGTGAATCGCATGTGCAGGCAGGCGCACTACTGGGGCCGTATGCGCATCTTCGTACAGGCAGCGAAATCGGCGAAGAGGCGCACATCGGCAATTTTGTTGAGACCAAGAAAATCCGCATTGGAAAGGGATCGAAGGCCAATCATCTCAGCTATCTAGGGGATGCGGAGATCGGCAGCGGCGTGAATATTGGGGCGGGAACGATTACCTGCAACTATAACGGTGTCGATAAGAGCCGCACATTAATTGAAAACGACGTCTTTGTCGGCAGCGATACGACACTAGTAGCACCAATTGTGATTGGCCAAGGATCTTACATTGGCGCAGGATCCTGCATTGTCGAGGATGTTCCTCCAGAAGCCCTTGCACTGGGGCGAGCAAAGCAGGTAACGAAAGACGGATGGGCCAGAAGCCGCCGTGTACAGGCCAGAACGGCAAGAGAAGCCGGGAAGGGCCAATCGTAAGGCGCTCGCGCTCAGGCGGCTCGCTCGGCTTCTATTTCAGCCAGAATGCCACGCAAGCGGATTCTGGCTGAAAACAGTGTCAGATTTATTTCCTGCTGAGGGACTTCCAGCAGCTTCGAGATCGCCTCCGGCGAATAACCCTCCACATCGCGCAGCAGAAAAGCCAGGCGCTCGAATGGCGGCAGTTCACGAATTGCTTCTTCCAGATCGGTGCGGCGGATGTTCCTGTCCTCTATTCCATCCGAAGCAGAAACAGGCGCCGGAGCGGCCGGGGTCAATAGAAAGAGTGAACGAAGACCAGCGATCAAGGCGGCGTCAATGGTGTTCGAGTCTGGTTCCGAACGTGCCTGAAAAGCACTCACAAAGCTGTTGGTGAGTAATTGTTCGGCTTCAAGTTCATTGCCAGTCATGTGGAAAGCCAGCGAAAAGATGCGGTGCCGATGGCTGTCGTAAATATCGCGTTGAGCCTGTCGTATAGAGCGCTCTTCGGATTGAATGTTGACGACCCGGGCCGTGTTTTCGTCAAACAATCCACGAACATTGATAGTCACTAGCGCCCTTTCAAGTCAGAGTGGAAGCAGACGACATCAATATCCTAAACGAATTCCCAGGATGGGGCTACAAACAGGCTTCCTATTACCAATCTTTGATGGTAGTTTTGAATGTCAAGTAACTGGCGCAAACAAGAAAATTAGCTGAAGCAAGCTCTTCCTTGGGAAAATCCTCCCCCTGAAAGGGAGTGGAAACGTCACCATTGAACGGATGCGACCGGAACCAGCATCCTGAAATGGAAGCCAATAGCTACGATTCCACTTTAGACGTTCCGCTTTGGCCAGATCAAAGAGTGTCAAGAAGGATGCATGGCTTCAGAACGAATCCTGGTTGTCGATGACGAGCCCTATGTAAGGACTGTGATATCCGCCATGCTGGAGAAGGCGCAGTACCGGCCTGTGCTCGCCAGCAACGGGCTGGAAGCCCTGGAGCGCCTGCAGGCCGATCCGCCGTATGACCTTGTGCTCTCCGACATCATGATGGAAGGCATGGACGGGATGAGCCTGCTGGACAGGTTGCGTGAAACGCAGCCCGAGACTCCGATGGTGATGGTCACAGCCATTCACGACGTAGGGGTCGCAATCTCCGCCATTCGCAAAGGTGCTTACGACTATCTGCTGAAACCTTTTGAAAAAGAGCAATTACTTGCCACCGTCCGCCGCGCCCTGGAACACCGCCGGCTGGCACAACAGAACTCCATGTATCAGTCGAATCTGGAACAACTGGTGGCTGCGCGGACTGACATGTTGCGCCAGGCCATATCTGACCTTGAGCGGTCCTATGACATTACGCTGGAAGCCCTGGGGGACGCGCTCGATCTGAAAGACGCGGAGACAGAAGGCCACTCCAAACGCGTAACCGGCTATACAGTGGCTCTAGCTCGCGCCATGGGACTATCACCAACGGACATTCGCACCATCGCCCGCGGCGCATTCCTGCATGACATCGGGAAAATGGCCATACCCGACGCAATCCTGCTCAAGCCGGGGCGTTTGGACGGCGACGAGCGGTCGGTGATGCGCGACCACTGCGCGCGCGGCTATCAGATATTATCCAAGATTCCATATCTGCGTGAGGCGGCTGAAATTGTCTACTGCCACCAGGAACACTTTGATGGCAGTGGCTACCCGCGTGGGCTGAAAGGCGAGCAAATTCCGCTGGGCGCCAGGATTTTCGCCGTGGCCGACACGCTCGACGCTATCACTTCCGACCGGCCATATCGCAAAGCCAACAGCTTCACTGCTGCTCGAAAGGAGATCCAGCGCTGCGCTGGAACGCAATTTGATCCACAAGTGGTGGACATGTACTTAAACATGCCCGATGTGCTATGGGTTGACCTGCGGAAAGAGATCAGCCAGCATGCGCGCTTCTCTCCTTTTGCATATGACGGGACAGGGGACGAAGCTTCGAACTGACAGGAGGTATACCATGCCGCTGATAGGCCCAGAAGCTATTGGGGAAAGGCTCAAGCAACTTCCCGGCTGGACGCTCGAAGGCAAGGAAATTGTCCGCGAGTTCAGCTTTGGTGACTTTGTCCAGGCGCTGCGGTTTGTGAATGCAGTAGGAGAAAAAGCCGAGGCTGCCGGCCACCATCCGGACATCGACATTCGCTATAACAAGGTAAAGTTGGCATTGACGTCCCACGATTCAGGCGGCCTGACGGATCGCGATTTCCATATGGCTGAGGCCGTCAATGCAATTCCTACTAAAAACTGAATTCGGAATTCAGTAAATTGCGTCATCCTCGATTGGGAGTGGCAGAGGTTTGTTTTCCTGTGCCTTGCTTTGCATTTGCATCAGGCTTCTGCGGTTCCAAATGACGACCGCGATCCCTCCAAGAAGTGCTGAGCCAGCCATTAAAAGGCCTGTGCGAAGGCGGCTTGGACGCAATGTATTATTTTTAGAATCAACAGCCTCTGCTGAATCTTGCATATTGCAGCGTCTTCTACGCAACCCCTCTTTCGCTCTTTTCGATGCCTTTCTGGTACGGAACAACGCAACTTTTCTTGCGCGCACGCGTTTTTGTTACCAGAGTGTACTTGTACAAGCTGTCGAAATCACGTACACTACATGAAATTGAAGAAAAAGTACGCGATCTCATAGATTTTTGAAACCAAGAAACACCAAAAAGCATCTATGTAAGTGTACGACTCCTGCCGATGATTGAGCCAAATGCTCTCACGGCAGAGCAAAGTTTATAAGTTGCGTCACTGGCCTCCCGGCACGGACAAATTAACGTTCGTGCCGTTTTTTTGTTCGCGAGGAGGCCTGCCTAAACGGCCATAGCTGACGATTTCAGCTAATCTAGTGTGCATGAACCGAATTCTTCTCGGCGTGGCGGTTGGACTGGTCACGATAGCCAGCTATGCGCAATGGTCAAATCCGGCCGACGACATACCCGCCTATCATCCGGCACCGCCTGCTAAAGCTGAAAAGCTGCCCCCAATCCTTTCCGGCAATCAGCTTCAGGGCGAATACTTCCGCCTGCCATGGCAAAGGAAGGTGTATGAGGAAGCAGCGCAAGTGCCTGGAGTGCTCTATCAGCTTCCCTGCTACTGCCACTGTGACAGGGCTCTGGGACACACCAGCCTCCGCAGCTGCTTTGAAGGCACACATGGAGCCGAGTGCACGACCTGCGCGAAGGAAGGCGCGTATGCCTACAAGATGACCAAGCTCGGCAAATCTCCAAGAGAGATTCGCGAAGGCATAGAGCGCAAGGACTACGAATCAATTGATCTCGACCAGCTTGGCGGCATGTAGCACGCAGGCGCACGCTGGTCTAGAGTAATCGCACACAATTGCTTTGTTGAGGTGTGCGATGCGAAACCGCTTGTCTCTGATTGCTGTTCTCTGCCTTCTGATTGCGCCGGTTGCCATACTGGCGCAGAGCGTGCCGCTTGCCATCACCGGCACGCTGGTTACGCCGCAGGAGATTGTGCCCAACGGCACTATCCTCATCCAGAATGGGAAGATTCTTGCTGCGGGCGCACAAGTGCAGATTCCACAGGGCGCGACTGTTGTCCACACCGATGGCGTCATCGCGCCTGGTTTGATCGATCTACACAATCACCTGACATGGAACGTTTTTCCCAGATGGAAACCGAACCAAGAATTCGGCAACCGCTACGACTGGCAGCAGAAGCCTGTTTACAACCTTCTGATGAGCGAACCTCACTACGAACTGGTCAGCGACGGCCTGGAGTGCGAGATGGAGCGCTATGCTGAAGTCAAAGCCATCACGGAGGGCGAGACATCTGTTGTCGGCGGAATGTACGCAGCATGCGATCAGGGACTGGCGCGCAATCTCGATTATGACGCGGAACTGGGCAGCAAATGGGGCGAGATCATCTACAATGTCTTTCCGCTCACGATGAGCGAATCAGACGTGGCGCAGGCCATTGCCGCGCTCAATGCCAAGCCGCGCGGGTCCCTGCTGATTCACATTGCCGAGGGATCTCCGCATGATGCGTCGGCTGCGCGTGAGTTTTCTGAGTTCGAAGGACGCGGGCTGCTCAAACCGGGTGTTTCGATCATTCATGGTGTTGCTCTGACGCCGCAGAATTTTGCTTCCATGGCCAAGGCAGGCGTGGGATTTATCTGGTCTCCACGGAGCAATATTGAGCTCTATGGAGATACCGCGAATGTCGCAGCCGCCAAAGTAGCAAACGTAGTCATGGCATTGGCTCCTGACTGGAGCCCAACCGGTAGCGATGGCCTTCTGGGTGAACTGAACTATGCTTCTGTCTGGAACGGCTCGCAGAACCCCCCGCCCTTTACCGACCGCGATCTGGTGATGATGGCCACCAGCAATGCAGCGGCGCTGGTCGGATTGCAGGATTCAATTGGCAGCCTCACGCCGGGCCATGCCGCTGATTTAATCGTGATTCGCGATACAGGAAAAGCGCATAACAAGGACGCGTACTGGAGTCTGACGCACGCCACTCCAGAAGACGTGGATATGGTCATGATTGGGGGCATCGCGACATATGGTAATCCGCAATTGATGCGGCAGATTTCAGACTCTCCGGTTGAAACGCTCAGGGTGTGTGGCAGCGACAAGAATATTTCCTTTGCCAGCGAGAAACAGAAACAGGAGAGCTTTGCAGAAACGGAATTGACACTCGGTCACGCTTTGCTGGAGATGGGCAGGAAGCTGGCTCCGCTCTCTGAATGCGGGAATTAGGGCCTGTTAACACTAGTCTTCATGCCATACTGGTGCATGCTGCTTCGACCCGCAGAGCCGGAAGATGCTATGGCTGTGGCCCGTGTTCACGTCCGATCATGGCAGGCGGCCTACCAGTCACTCCTTCCGGATGATTACCTCGATCAACTTCGGCCCGAAGATCGAGCTGGGAAATATGATTTTACGCATGTTGACCCACACAAACCCTGGACGATTGTGGCTGCCGAAGAAGGGTTGATCCACGGGTTTGCTACAACAGCACCATCACGAGAACCGACGGACTATGGAGAGCTGTATGCACTCTATGTAGATCCCGAACATTGGGGCCGAGGCATTGGCACTGCTCTTGTATCGGCTGCTCGCATTCGCCTCTCGAAGCTCGGATTTCGAAATGCTCTTCTGTGGGTCCTTGCGGGGAATGTTCGCGCGGATCGCTTCTATCGAATCGATGGATGGCTGCCCGATGGGCAGCGCCGAACAGACGCAATGTGGGGAGTCACTGTAGACGAAATCCGTTACGAGCGCGGACTGGAGGCACCGCAAATCCCCTCCCCACAACCGTGAACATTTCGCCTTCAAAGCTCTGCTACACTCGCGCCATGGGCCGAGGTTTTTTTCTCACCTTTGAAGGGCTGGATGGGGCTGGCAAGACTACGCAGATGAAGAAGCTGGCTGCATGGCTTGAAGCGGGCGGCCACGCCATCACCGTCACGCGGCAACCAGGTGGTACGGCTATCGGCGACCGAATCCGTCAGCTGCTGCTCGATTCGCGCACGGACAATCTGGCCGCTCGAACGGAGCTTGGCTTGATGTTTTCCGACCGAGCCCAGGCGATTGCCGAAGTCATCTCCCCGTCTCTGCAAGCGGGCCGCGTGGTTTTGTGCGACCGTTATACGGATTCGACAGAGGCATACCAGGGCGGAGGACGGCAGCTTGGCAGCGAAGTGGTGTTGAGGATGCATGAAGTCATGTGCGGCGGATTGCAACCTGATCTGACCATTCTGCTGTTACCCGATTTTGACGCTTCGCTCATGCGCGCCCGCAGCCGCAACGATCGGATGAAGAAGAACGGCGCAGACGAAAACCGCTTTGAGCGTGAAAACGAGGCGTTCTATCGTCGCGTATATAACAAGTACCGCGAGATTGCCGCGCGTGAACCTACGCGCGTGGTCATAATGGAGGGTGATGCGCGCATCGCGGAAATCCATCAACTCATCGTAAAAGTGGTGGAAGAGCGCCTTGGGCGCTAATTGCCTGTGGCAACTGTCTCCCAAATCGAAAATAACTATATCGTTGAGGAACGCGACGGCTACCGCTTCCCTCCCGGGCTAAGGCGCAATCTGCCGTTTTATCTCTTCAGCCGATTCTTCCGGCCAGGCAATCCCATCCGGCTCTTTGAACACCTTCAGGCCACATTCGGACGTGTCTCGTACTATCGCATCGGGCCGAGTCAGATCGTCGTGATGAATGATCCCGATCTTGTTCGCGAAGTGCTCATCGCACAGCCGCAGAACTTCATCAAGGAACGCACGCAGCGGCGCATGAAGATTCTGCTGGGTGAAGGGCTGATTACCAGCGATGGAGAGGTCCACAAACGGCAGCGGCGCATTGTTGCACCGGCTTTTCATCGCCAACGCATCCAGAACTATGCCTCGCTCATGGTCGAGCGCTCGGCAGCGATGCGCGATTCGTGGCAAGGGGGCGTCGAACTTGACGCTTCTGCGGAGATGATGCGTCTCGCACTGCAGATCGTCGCGCGTACCCTATTCAATTCCGATGTAACCAAAGACGTGCAGCGCATTAACGACGAAGTGAACGCCATCATGCGGCTGTATAACTTCCTGGTCGCACTGCCGCGAGCGGAGGCGCTGCTGCATTTGCCGATTCCCGGGCTGATGCGCTTCAAGCGCGCTCGTAAACGCCTCGACAAAGTCGTCTACCGCATGATCGACGACAGGCGCAGGTCGGGTATCGACGGTGGTGATCTGCTGTCGATGCTGCTTGCTTCCCGTGATGACGAGGCCGACCATTCGGGCATGACGGACGAGCAACTGCGTGACGAAGTGCTGACGATCTTCCTTGCCGGATACGAAACTGTCGCCAATGCGCTTGCCTGGACATGGCTGTTGCTCGGGCAGGATCCAGATGCGGAAGTGAAGCTCCATGCTGAGATTGATGCGGTGCTTGGAAGGCGGCTGCCGACGCTCGAAGATTTGCCACATCTGCGCTTTGCCGAGATGGTGCTCTCTGAATCCATGCGCCTTTATCCTCCGGCGTGGGCGATGGGCCGGCAGGCGACATGCGATGTAGAGATCGGCCCGTACAAGCTGCCCGCGGGCACATACATCTTTTTCAGCCAGTACATCATTCAACGCAATCCGGACTTCTTCCCCGATCCCTTGCGCTTCGATCCCGAACGCTTTACCCCAGAGCGCAAAGCAGAACGCCCGCGATTCACCTATTTCCCATTTGGTGGAGGCAGCCGCCAGTGCATCGGCGAATCGTTTGCGTGGATGGAAGCGATTCTGAGCCTGGTGACGATGGCGCAGCGCTGGCGATTGCGGCTTATTCCCGGACAGAAAATTGATGTGCAGCCGAAGATCACGCTGCGGCCGAAATATCCGATTCGCATGATGCCTGAGCTGCGCTAATCATCAAACATTGGGGGCGCCTGATCGTTCTTGCGGTAAGCCGGCATCTGTCTGCTAACCTCAAATCGTGGGTTTTCAGGATTTTCTTGGCAACGAAACAACGGTGCGCCACTTGCGCGAGAGTATCGCGCAGGGGAGGTTGCCGCATGCGCTTATCCTTGCCGGACCGCGCGGCTCAGGCAAATACGCGCTGGCACTGATGCTGGCGCAGGCAGTGAATTGCCTCAACCCAACAGAATCTGACGGATTGCCGGATTTCTGCGGGGTCTGCCGGAGCTGCGCCCGCATTGCTGAGGCCATGCCACTCGAAACCCGCGTGGATGAAGCGATTGCCGCACGCGAAGAACTGCGCGAGGTGGACAAGAAGGACACGCGCATCCTCATCCAGACGCATCCCGATGTGTTGGTCATTCCACCCGATCCGCCGCAACTGCTCATCAAGCTCGGACAGGTGCGGACTGTTATCCGCGAGATTTATCGCGTTCCTGCGGAGGCAAAACGCGCCATTTACATCTTCACCAGCACTGCCTTTATGAAGGAAGCGGCAAACTCGCTGCTGAAAGTGCTGGAGGAGCCACCGGCTCATGCGAGCATTATTCTTCTTGCGGAAAATACCGGCGAGTTGCTTCCAACAATCCGCTCCCGCGCCGGTATCGCGCGACTGGGTGCTCTGCCGCTCGACACACTGGAGCAACTGATTGCAAAACGGCGCACGGACCTTCGTCCGGCACAGCGCTCGCTGGTTGCAAGACTGGCCCAGGGTGCGGTGGGCGCGGCGCTCGGCTTCGATCTCGAACAGTATCTTGCCTACCGGCGGGATGCCCTCGTGATTCTGCATCATGCAACGCACGAGACCGATCACTCAGCGCTTTTTCGCATGACCGAAACCTATCGCGCAGGCGCGGAAGGCCAGGAGAAGACCCAAGGAATGTTGCGTGCGATGACCAGTCTTTTGGAGGATTTACTTCTCATCCAGAGCGGTCAGACTGTGCTTATGCGGAACATCGACCTGCAAGCAGAACTCACTTCGATTGCGACTTCTATTTCCTTTGACTGGATCGAACGCGTGGCTCGCGGTATCCAGGAAGTGCAGTCCAGCATGCGGCGAAATCTTATTCGCTCCCTGGCCTTAGATGCCTTTGCGGCCGGGATTGCTGCTCGCTAAGATCATGCTAACTTCCCCTAACATTCAGCACTGAACCAAGTAAACGGTTTCCTCAGCAGATCTGCGGTCACTTACGATGAAAAGGCGGTAACATCGCGCAAAAATTATTTCTTAATTGCCACTTTTGGGCTAGGATATAGGAACCTCATCAAAAACTGGGTGGCGATCGAGAAAGGCGAGCCGCTTCAAGTGTGCTCTCAGGCTGAGTCATCTCACGAGCACCGAAGAGCATCCATCTTATCAGCACAACTTTGAAAACAATATGGCAAACCCGTTTCCAATTTCCACGCCGGACCTTGGTCCTACTACAGGTACCGACGATTCTGCCAGGGACTCCACGAAACCGGCTTCCGAGGATCCACCCTCGATCGAGCCATCCTGCGTTCCTGTCGCCGGTCCGCGTAAATTAATTCGTCCGACTCTGCCTGCACGCGCCTTAGAAAACAAGAATTTCCCCCGGCGAAACGATTCACCTACTCTCGCGCACCATGAAGCGATGACTGGCACACATAATGGGCGCGAAAGCTCGCATGCAGAGGCTTTCTACTTTCAGAAACAGGCGCAGACGCAGACACCGATGGTTTTCATTCTAGAAGATGGCGAGCGCATCGAAGGATACATTGAGTGGTATGACCGCAATGTGATTAAGGTCAGGAATCACAGCCGTACGTTGATCTATAAATCCAGCATCAAATATCTTTTCAAAGCGAACGAAACAGGGCACAGCGCACAGGGCACAGAACACAGAACGGGTCTTTAGGCCCCGCACTATCCCTTACGCGCGGCCTTCATCAGGCGGTCACGCATCGCCACGCCGATTCCCGCAGACACGGGAAGCGGGCACACTATAACTGTGGCTCCAGCCTTGTCGAGAGAGCGGAGTCCCGCGAAGAGGCGCTGCGCAAGCTCCTCCGCATCGCTCCATTTGCCCCAATGGTAGATGATCGCGCCGCTTTCATTGGCCGTGGTCTCGAATGTGTCCGGTAACATCACACCTGGCCTGACTCCTTTTTGCAATGCCCGTTGCAGCGCTTCCCTCAAGGCGGCGACCTGCGCTTCTCCACTGCCGTCAATCAGAATAAGTTTTGCGCGTGGAGCATAGTGCCGCAATCCAACTCCCGGCGACGGAAGTGACGCGGGTTCGGCTGCATGCTTTTCCGGCGCCTCGCGGAAGATGCACGCATCCACGCCGGCTGCATGAATTTGCTCGATGGAGATAACGCCGGGCCGGTAGATGACACACGGTTCTTCGCAGGCATCGATGACAGTTGATTCCAAACCATGCGTTGTTTCGCCAGAGTCGAGAATCGCGTCAATGCGCCCTTCCAGATCTTCAGCCACATGCTCGGCAGTGGTGGGGCTGGTGCGGCCAAAGCGGTTGGCGCTGGGCGCGGCGATAGGCACACCTGCTTCACGAATCAGCGCGCGTGCAACGGGATGTTGCGGCATGCGCACGCCCACGCGCGGCCGGCCCGCTGTAATAGCATCAGGGATGGCACTACCTTTCGGCAGCAGCAATGTCAGCGGCCCCGGCCAGAAGGCGTCGATCAGTTTTTGGGCACTTTCCGGAATGCTCGACACGACCTGCTGCAGCATACGCGTGTCTGAAATATGGACGATCAACGGGTCCCACGACGGCCTCTCCTTCGCGGCAAAGATTTTTGCAATCGCCGCAGCATTGAGCGCGTCGGCTCCCAAGCCATAAACCGTTTCAGTCGGCAGAGCGACGGCGCCGCCGCTGCGCAAAATCTCTGCCGCGCGACTGAGCGAGGAGCGCGAGGCCTCAGAAGCGAGATCATGCGGATCGACTGTGAGTCGCAGAGTCTGCATGGGTTCATTCTAGGGCACGGGGTTAGTGTTCGCTCCGCGGCCGTTCGAATGCTACACAGACTAAATGTGTAACTTCTGTGCCCTATACTGAGTTCATGAGTGCCGTTGAAATCGAAGTGAAATTCCGCGTTATAAACGGCCCTGCGTTGGAGCGGAAGCTCGGTGTGGCCGGCTTTCGCCAGATTACGCCGCGCACTTTTGAGAAGAATGTTCTCTTCGACACGCAGGACCGGCGGTTGCGCGCGCAGCAGTCTATTCTTCGGATCCGCCAGTATGGAGAGCGCTGGGTGGTCACGCACAAATGCCTGCCGCGCGACAACGATCCGGCATCGCGGCACAAGCACCGCATCGAAACGGAAACCGAGATCGCGGATGGCGAGGCGATGTCGGTCATCTTCAGTCAACTCGGCTATACTCCGGCGTTCACCTACGAGAAGTGGCGCACAGAATACGCCGACGACGATGGTCACTGCGTAATCGACGAGACACCGATCGGCCTGTTCGCTGAACTTGAAGGCCCGGCGGACTGGATTGATGCAACCAGCCGCTGCCTCGGGCTTGATCCCAGCGAGTTGATCACACTCAGCTATGGGCGTCTTTTTGAAGAGTGGCGCGCCGCGACTGGCAGCGCAGTCACCGATCTGACATTCGCAGCCATTCCACAACGCTGAGGCACCAGCTCCGGCCGGTCCACCGGCCCTATCAGCCTCTCGGTCCGGGTCACGGTGCGATAATATGCATTTCCATTGTCGATTTCCGGCTCGAAAGACCTCTCTCATCATGCGCGACCTGCTCAAGAATCCCCGCGTTTCATTGCAACATCCAATACGCAGCTAGAAAGAAGAAGTCATGCCTGTCATCCGCTCCTGCCTGCATTGCGGACAAAAAAACCGGATCCCCGCGTCCCATTTAGCCGACAGCGGCCGCTGCGGCGCCTGCAAGATCGAGTTGCCGCCAATCGGCGAGCCTCTTGCGGCCGATGCCGCGCTCTTTGAAGATGTTCTCCAAAACGCCCGTGTCCCCGTACTTGTCGATTTCTGGGCGGACTGGTGCGGGCCGTGCCGCATGGCCGCGCCCGAGGTTGCCCGCACAGCCGCCGATCTCTCCGGACAAGCCATCGTTCTCAAGGTTGACTCGGACAAGTACCCGCAACTGGCTGCCCGCTACAACGTGCGAGGCATCCCCAACTTTATTGTGCTTAAGAATGGAAAGCTCGTTCACCAGCAGGCAGGTCTTGTCGGTCACGACCAGATGGAGGCGTGGTTACGGTCCGCCGCTTCGGCGACAATCGCCTGATTGAAATTAAATCGGCTGGTTTTGGCAGCACGGTCTGTTTCTACTGGCAATCCTCATAGCATGATTCGTCGCCTGATTTGGCTCCGCAGTGTTCGCAATGAAGAGCAATTCTGCATAAGATAGCTGCCGGGCCATCTTCCAACAGTTCGCCGATATTTATTCGCGAAAACCAATACATCGCGAATAACTCCTGTAACCATCCAAGGATTGAAAGGGGTTGTGCCATGATCCAGCAAGAGATTCACTATCGACTCACGAAAATTCTGTTCGGTCTTGTCGTCCCGTTGTGCTTCGTCACGTTGCTCGCGCGAGCTGATACTCCACAAGAACGATTGACCAAAGCCGGTCAGGCATTCCAGGAACTTGTGAACGCCTCCAACGGCATCCCCAGAAAGCTGCTGAATAAGGCCGACTGCGTTGTCGTGTTGCCCGCGGTGAAGAAGGCCGGATTCATTGTTGGCGGCCAATATGGGAAAGGTGTTATGAGCTGCCGGAGCGGTGCGACATTCAATGGCAAGTGGAGTGCGCCCGTCATGATGCAGTCCAGCGGCGGCAGTTTCGGACTCCAGGCAGGCGGAGAAGCAACGGACTTTGTCATTCTGGTCATGAATGGCGACGGCGCGCGCACAGTGCTCAAAGGGGAAGCCAAGCTGGGCGCAGATACCAGCATCGCGGCTGGTCCTGTGGGGCGCGATGCAGAAGCATCAACCAGTGAAGTCCTGAGCGCCGAGATGCTTTCCTACTCCCGCTCGAAGGGCGTATTCGGCGGTGTTTCCCTCGCTGGAACCTCATTGGGGCCGGATACGGGCGATAACGAAAAGCTCTATGGAAAGAAAATGTCAGGGCAGGAAATCTTTTCGGAAGGTGTAAAGGCGCCTGCCTCCGCTGAGGCACTGCTCTCAGAATTGCACCGGGCTTCTCCAACGAAGGTAGCAAAGTAAAACCCTGATTCAACAATTGTTGGCACGACCTCAAGGCCACCTGTCGGCAAAGAAGGTGGCTTTTTCTTTTGTTTGCAGCACAATGTGGCAATTCAGGGTTACTCAATCGGAGTATTCTCTGCACGAGCAGCTTTCGAATGCTCCTTCATCCCAGCCTCCGGAACAACCCAGACCAGTGTCACCAACCCGGTAATCACCAGCGAAAGCCAAGTGCGGTAAAACGCCATGGCAATCGCCAGCACATAAATCGCGAGACAGATACCGTGCTTCCACAGCTCCAACATATCTCTGCGCTGGAGCGATCCGGCATACCACTGCCGGCGCATTACTGACCAGCGCAACAGCAAGAATGCCATGCCAGCCGCCACCATAGTCGCATCGTAAAGCAGCGTCGAGAACGTATCGAAATTCTTCTCATCGAGATAGTCGACGACGAACGGCACGAGCGAAAGCACAAACAGGAAAATCAAATTTGCCCATAGCACGCGGTAATCCACAAATTCTGTGCGCCGGACAAGCTCATGATGGTTGATCCAGTAAATACCCACCATTAAGAAACTGAGCGCATAGACGCTCAACCTCGGGACCACTGACCACAGCCCTGCCCATCCGTTCTCATGTGGAACATGCAGTTCCAACACCATGATCGTGATAATTACGGCAATCACGCCATCGGAAAAGGCTTCCAGCCGCGCCGTGCTCATTTGTGCGTTTGTGTCAGCCACAGTGCTGCTGCCTCACGACTAACTGTTTTTGATCCAGCCGGACCCTTTTAGTATCGCGCGGGAGGACCTTCCAGGATGGGCGGCTAATGTTCCGTCCCCTTTCCGCCGATATGTAGATTTGCACAGCACATTTCCTAAAAACATAGAAAATGGAGAATCCTCATGCTCGAACTGAATTCCCAAGCCGCGACATGCTGTATCAATCGGAATAATTCTCATGTGAGCGAATGGGCGCTCGTGCACAAGGGCGAACTAGCCGGCCTTTACGATTCCTTTGAAAGCGCATGGAGCGAAGCGGCAGTCAGGTTCCGCAGGCGGCGTTGCCTGGTACGCCAGATCAGCCCTTTTCCCTTAACATTAACGATCTCCGCTGACAATCTTCAGGCCAAAAGGAGCAAGCTGCTGAGTTCTTTTCCCAAATGGACGCACTTTTTCGAGCGCTTCACAGCCAACGAAACGCCGTCCTAAGTGTAGGCAAAAGTCATGGTATCAGCGCACTTGACGCCGTCATGAATCTTTGAAGCCTTCTCTCCAGCTTTTTCGATCGCCGTTGGCTAGACGACGCCAACAGGTTCGGCTTCCGCCTCCTGCGCTGTGTCGGTCATGCGGTCTTTTTCTTTGAAGGTAAAGAAGAACAGCACCAGCACTACAGCGGAACATGCCGCGGACACAAGCCAGATGGAGCGCCAGGCGTGGGTGATTGCACCGTTTGCCGCAGCATGCGTGTACAAGTCGACGACGTAGCCTGAGAGCCATGAGCCAACCAGCATTCCCGCTCCGTAGGTGATGAGCGTGATCATGCCCTGCGCGGCGGCGCGCAGCGCGATGGGGGACTTGCGGTCAACATAGATCTGTCCGGTGACAAAGAAGAAGTCATAGCAGATGCCGTGCAGGAGGATACCGAGCCAGAGCATCCACATGGCGCTGCCACTGTTGCCATAGGCAAACAGCACATAGCGCAAGGCCCAGGCGGACATGCCGGCGATGAGCATGTATTTCACGCCGAGCCGCCGGAAAAACCAGGGGATGAGCAGCATACAGATCAACTCAGACATCTGGCCGCCGGTCATTTTTCCCGCAGCGTTTCTTACGCCGGCTTCATTGAGATAGAGGTTCGTGAAGGCGTAATAAAACTGCAGGGGGATGCAAATCAGGAACGATGCAAACGCGAAGATGGTGAAGCTGGGCTCAAGGAAAAGCCTCCGCACTTCAACCGGGAAGAGGTCCTGGACGCGGAAGCGGACGGACTTCATCAGCGGCGGCGTGTGCGGGAGCGTGAGGCAGTACAGCGCCATGAGAAACGACGCGGCTGCCGCGATGCGCATGGGGATGGCGGTGGGCTCAAGCCGCAATGTGCCGATCAGCAGGCCGGCGACGATCCAGCCGCCAGTGCCGAGAACGCGGATTGGGCCGAACTCGATTTTGGGGTCCTTCATCTGGCGAAAGGCCAGCGAGTTGGTCAGCGCGAGAGTCGGCATGTAGCAAAGCGCGTAGAGCAAAACCAGAATGTAGACGGGGCCGAACGATATGCGCAGCGAAGCCGCAAGCAGGAGCGCTCCGCCGAGCAAGTGGACGCCGGCAAGCACTTCCTGCGTGGCGAAAAGGCGATCGGCGATGATGCCGACGAGAAATGGCGAGACGATGGCGCCGACGGCGGTAGTGCCGGCGACAAGTCCAATCTGAGCGCCGGAAAAGCGCAAGGACTCACCCAGCCAGGTTCCCAGGGTCACATACCATGCGCTCCAGATGAAGTACTCCAGAAACATCATCGACGCGAGCCGCGCCTTCATCAGTTTTTTCATTTAGAAATCAGCCTACCTTATGCAGGCAATACCAGGCCAGAATGTCGGCGAATTATCGCCTCATCAGTGTCGCCGCCAACCGGGTAGCGGAATCTAGCTCGGCAAGTGGCACGAATTCGCGGTTGCTGTGGGCGGAGCGCATGTCGCCGGGTCCTATGACGACGACTTCGTTTGCGATTGCGGAAAGCAGGCTTGCTTCCGAGGCGAACGGTATCGACGTGGAGAGCAGGCCGGTGATGTCTTTGATTGTGGAAACGAGTTGCGAGTCTTCCAGCGTTTCAAAACCCGGCTGGTTGCGGACGGCAGTTATTCGGTAATCGAATCTGGGGTCAGCGTTTTTCATGCGTTCGACGATGCGATGCAGACGGTCGAGAACCTTGTCGGGAGGCTGGCCGGGAATGGGCCGCCACTCGACCATGAACTCGCATTGGCCGGGGATGATGTTCTTAGCTGTGCCCCCGTGAATGGTTCCGATGTTGATGGTGGTGAAGGCTGGGTCGAAGAAATTGTGCTGTTCCTGCGACAACTCATTGCTGAATTCTTCGATTACGGAAATCATGCGCGCGGCAGCGTAGATTGCTGAGGCTCCACTGCTGGGGAGCGCGCTGTGCGCTTCTTTTCCATGGATGGTAATGCTCGCCAGGCAATAGCCTTTGCCTGCGCGGGCAACGCGGAGAGAAGTAGGCTCGCCGATGACGGCGCGTCTGGGCTTGATTGCATGGGCTGCCAAGAGATGAGCGGTGCCAATACAGCCGATTTCTTCGTCGGAGGTAAGAACGATTCGCAGGCCATCCGCTATGTTCACAGGCGTGATTTGTTCAGCGGCCGCGAGCAGGCAAGCAAGGAAGCCTTTGACATCGCAGGCTCCGCAGCCGTGCAGGTTTCCATCTTTGATAAACGGATCGAGCGCCCTGGGCCATTCTGCGGAATACGGAACGGTATCGGTGTGACAGAAGAACGCGAGATCCACGTCGCGCGCGGCAGAGTCCTGAGTTGGCGGCGCTGCAATGAGATTGATCTTCTCCTCGGCCGATGGGTCGTGGTATGCGATACGTCTCGTGCTCCATCCTTTCGATTGCAGAGACCTTTCGGCGTATTCAATGACAGTTCGATTGGATTGGGACGAGACTGATGGGATGCGCACCAACTCTAGCAGATGATCTGCGGCTGTCTTCACGGTTGCTGTCCTCTTCGCGGGGCGCTTCCCCAGACTTTGCGGTACACCTCTTTGTAACGCGCTACGATTTCATCTTCCAGTTCGTGCCTGCCATCGCGAATGATGAGTCTGCCGTTTACGGCAACGTCGCAGATGGCCGATGACGGAAGCCCGAAGATAAGTATCGGGAGAAGATTTTCAGGAGAATTGCCGGCGATTGATGGATGGTCGAGGTCGACTGTGAAGAAATCGGCGTATGTGTTGTTCGTTAATTCGCCTGCGGTTACGCCCAGCGACCGCGCACCGTTTATAGTCGCAGAGTTGAAAAGACGCTGCGCGAGCGGCTGACCGTCGATCTGGTCGAGCACGGCGCGCTCCTGATGACTGAGACGCAGGTGATAGTCCAGTTGACGCGCGTCTTCGAGTGGATCGATCTGCGCCTGGCTGTCGCTGCCTAAAGCAATGGGAACGCCCGCCCGCATCACCTTGTCGGCGGAAAGAATTCCATCTCCGAGATTGCGCTCCGTCGTTGGGCAGGCGCAGATGACCGCGCCAGCATCAGCCATCATATGAATTTCTTCATCAGTAGTGTGGGTTGCGTGCACGGCGGTAAGCGCGCTGGTCAGCAGCTTTTCTTTGGCCAGAAGTGTAATCGGAGTGCTGCCATATTCAGCCTGACAAGCTTTATTCTCCGCGACCTGCTCGGATATGTGCATGTGCACCGGGAGGTGTTTTGCATTGGCCCTGGCGAAGATTTCCCGCATATCATTGAGCGGAACTGCGCGAATGCTGTGCGGGGCGACACCGATCTGAACGTAGTTCTCTTCTCCTTGATAAGCAGCGACGAGCGCTTCGGTGTTGGCGAGAAAATTCTTCCTGTTCTCAAAGAAACGAATCTGGCCGGGATCTGGAGGGACTTCATAACCGGAGCGGAAATAGGCGGACCGCAGCAGCGCGATTCGTATACCCACCGACTGGGCTGCTGCGATGACCTGCTTGCCTAACAGATTGGGGTCGTCGTAAGGCTGTCCGCCGGGAGCATTATGCAGGTAGTGGAACTCGCCTACGGTCGTGATTCCGGCATGGGCCATTTCGAGGAAGGCCATGCGTGCCACATCGTAGACATCCTGCGGAGTGAGTTGGGCGGCGGCGTGGTACATGGTCCCTCGCCACGACCAGAAGTCTTTTCCGCTGGTCGCGCGTGATTCTGACTTGCCGCGGATGAGGCGCTGGAATGCGTGCGAATGCACATTGACAAATCCCGGCAGCAAGGCGCGTCGAGGGAAAAACACGCTTTGTGCCGAGGACGCTTGCGCTTCCGCTACTGCGCTGATGCGGCCTGAATCATCGGCAAGCACACCCGCATTGGTGTTGAACCTGCCATTGAGATAAAGAGACTCAGGCTCGTAGAAGGTGCTCACGCTGTTTCCTCAAACGACATGCTGTATCAGAATACAGAATTGCTGAAGACGACTGCCTGCGTTACTGATATGTGAGGACCGTTGACACCTCCTCTGAAACCAGCGCGCGTCCGCCCGCGCCAACCCAAGTGCGCGTCCATTGCCGCGCAACGATGCGCAGCATGATGAGGACGAGCAGAGCCAGGCTCGCATAGATGATGAAGCCTGTTGTATATGAACCGGAATGCTGTTTGGACTGTCCGAGCAGGTTGGGAAGGATGGAGCCGCCGAGCGCACCTATCTCTCCGACCATACTGCCCGCTACGGCGGTGGTTGCAGGCCAGCGCATCGGCACAAGCTGGAATGTTGCGCCGTTGCCTGCGCCGAGTGCGGCAAAGCAGAGCATGAAAAGCAGGGTAGTCGCAGCGAGCGCAGGCGAGGTCATGAGGCCGCACAGTCCGGCAAGTGCGATGAGAAATACAACGCTGAGCGTGGTGATGCCGCCAAAGCGGTCGGCAAGCCATCCGCCGAGTACGCGCGTGGCGCTGCCGGTAAGGGTCGCGAGAACGGTCAGACTTCCGGCCTCAATCTTTGAGACATGAAACTGTTTGAAGTAGAACGACGGCAGGAAGGTAGCAAGACCAAGGAATCCGCCGAAGGTGATGATGTAGATGAAATTGAAGGCCCAACCGTCTTTTTGCCAAAGACAGCTCAAATGCTCAGCAAGACTTTGGTGCTCCATATCGGGCGGTTCCTGCGCGAGGAATATCATTACGCACAGCGGCAGAAGCATGAAGAGAGCCGCGAATCCGTAGACATGCTGCCATCCGAAATGCTGTGCGAGCCGAGGAGCAAGGAGCGCGGCGACAGCGGTCCCGCTGTTCCCTGCTCCGGCAATGCCCATAGCGAGCCCCTTGTATCGCGTGGGAAACCAGCCTGCGCCAAGTGACAGCGCGACCCCAAAGCTGGCCCCGGCAATGCCAAGCAGCACGCCCATGGCGAGCACATCGTGGTAATTCTTTACAAAGAGAAAACCATAGAGCAGCGCGAGCACGATGGCCGACAGCTCGACGATGGCGGCTTTTTTTCTGCCAATGTATTGCGCGAGCACGCCGAGCGGGAAGCGCATGAAAGCTCCGGCGAGCGTGGGGATCGAGACCATGAGGCCGATCTGGCCTTGCGTGAGATGAAATTGCTCTGAGATGAACGGCCCCATTGCGCCGTTCAGAACCCAGACAGCGAAACTGAAATCGAAGTACAAAAATGCCGCGAAGAGAGTTGGCATATGCCCCGACTGTCGAAATGCCTTGTAACTTGCCATCTTTCGTCTCCAGAATTTGTGTTGTGATTCAGGATGCAAAGGCAGGAACATCGGGGTTCTCTGTTTTCCGGCGGCGTGGCCGGGATTACGACTTCTGACTTCTTAATTCAGCAGCGAACGCTCCACGCGCACGGCGCATTGCTTGAAATTTGGCTCACGCGAGATGGGGTCGTATGCCCCGAGTGTGACCAGATTTGAATTTGATTCGGCAAAGTGAAACGGCATGAACACCTGACCCGGCGCAACAATGCCGGTGATGCGCAACTCGACATTTTTCACGCTGCTGCGGCGCGAAAAGATGGTGACGCGATCATGCGGCTTCAACCGAAGCAGCGCCGCGTCGGCGGGATTCATCTCCAGCCACGCATTCGGAACCATATTGTCGAGCAATGCGACCTGCGCAGTTTTGGTGCGCGTGTGCCAGTGCTCTACGGTGCGGCCTGTGTTTAGTATGAAGGGATATTCGTCATTGGGCTGCTCGATGATTGGTTCGCAAGGAACGGCATAAAGACGTGCCTTTCCGTCCGGATGCTCGAAAACTCCGTCCTGGTAGAGGCGCAGGCCGCCCCATTGCATGCCGCCACATTCTTCAAGCTCCGGCCATGTGAAATTGCTGTAGTCGCAAAGACGACCGCGAGAGACAAGCTGCCATTCCTTGAATGCGTCTTCGGGTGTTAACCAGCCGGGGTAAAGTTCTTCGCGCACGCCGAGGCGGTCGGCGATATCAAGGAAGATATCGAAATCTGGGCGCGCTTCTCCCGGAGGCGCGACGACGCGGTTGACTTTGCTGACGCGGCGCTCCGAGTTGGTGAAGGTGCCCTCTTTTTCTCCCCAGATGGCTGCGGGAAGTACGAGATCAGCGAATTCGGTGGTGGGCGTAGGGTGGAAGCCGTCCTGCACGACAAGAAAATCGAGGCTGCGCAGGGCCTGTTCGAGTAAGGAATAATTGGGGAACGATACGACTGGATTAGTGGCGATAACCCAGAGCGCTTTGATTTTGCCGGTGACAGCGGCTTCGATGATGTCAGGGTAAGCGAGGCCGCGCGCAGTGGGAATGCGGTCAACATCAATGCCCCAAAGCTGCGCGAGTTCGTCGCGGTCTTCGGTTCTTTCAAACTTGCGATAACCCGGAAGGCTGGAAGTAAAACCGCTCTCCCGTGTGCCCATGGCGTTGCACTGGCCTGTGATCGAGAAAGGGGAAGCGCCAATGCGGCCAATGTTTCCGGTAATGATCGCTAGATTGTTAATGGCAGCGACGGTAACTGCGCCCTGCGTTGAGTGATTCACGCCCATCGTCCAGCCGATGAAGGCGGCTTTCGCGCGCCCATAAAGCAGCGCTACGCGGGTGAGGGTTTCAACGCTTAGCCCGGTGATCGTGGCCACTCGATCTGGCGTGTATTCAGAGACGAAGGCGGCGAACTCGTCGTATCCGGTTGCGTGCTGCGCTATGTAAGTGCTGTCGATCAGTCCTTCGCGGATGAGGATGTGCGCGATGCCGTTGAGCAGCGTGATGTCGCTGCGCGGCTTGATAGGCAGATGCAGGTCGGCCATCATAGCGGTCTTGGTTACGCGTGGATCTACGACAATGAGCGTGCGGTTTGTGTTGCGTTCGAGACGCTGGCACAGGATAGGGTGATTGTCGGCGATGTTCGCGCCGATGAGCAGGATGACGTCGGCGTGTTCGAGGTCGGCGTAAGCGCCGGGAGGTCCGTCACTGCCGAACGACAACTTGTAGCCACTGACTGCGCTGGCCATGCAGAGCGTGGTGTTGCCGTCGTAGTTGCGCGTGCGGAAGCCAAGCTGCACCAGCTTGCCCAGCGTGTAGAACTCTTCGGTGACAAGCTGTCCGGTGCTGATAACGCCGAGCGCGTCGTTTCCATGCTTTCGCTGGATCGCACCGATTCTGGCGATCATGGCGTTCAAGGCTTCGTCCCAAGAGACAGGCGTGAGCACGCTGTTCTTTCGCAGCAGCGGCGTTTTGGCCCGTCCCGGCGCAGTGAGGATGTGGTGCTCGCTCAGCCCCTTGGGGCACAGTTTGCCGCGATTCACAGGATGATGCGGATTGCCGCGCACGGTGACGGCTTTACCTTTTCTGACGCCGACCAACATGCCGCAGCCGACAGAGCAGTAACCACAGGTGGTCTTGACCCAGGAGTCGGCGATTCGTGAGGAGGAGATCAGACCGACCTCCGCATCATATCCATAGGAGTATTTTCCGCGCTGCGTATCGATGCCGAGAGCGCGGCGAATGCGGCTTGCGATTTTCATCGCTCGCCTCCCTGCACAAACGTCAACGCCATATTTAGGGGAACGACAGAGACAAAGAAGAGATAGCGCGCCAGCAGAACTCCTGCGAAAGCCGCGATAAAGGCCACGGCAAATTGTCCGTTAAGGGCAAATACGGCCGATGCCGCGACCAGAGCCAAGGACGCGATGAACAGGACCTGCAGTCTGGGTGTACCAAGCAGTGAGGCCGTCGCGCGTTTCTCAAACAGCTCGGATTGCTTTAGGCGCAGCAGGCGCAATACCTGATTTGCGAACCAGAGAAGATCGGCGCATACGACCGGCCACGCTGGAAAACTTGCGGTCGGGAGAGATAGATGTCGCAGATGAGGAAGCGCATTCATTGAGGAAGCAGCTTTGCTCAGGAGAGGCGCGCAGGTGAAGCCAACGACAGCTGCGCTCAACAGAAAGTCGAGCGGCGTATGCGACATATTCCAGGCGGGGCGAGCGCGGACCAGGTAGATCATGGCGCTGGCGAGAACGCCTGTGACGCCAAGTACGGCGGCAAGCCACCCGGCAGCATCGAGTAAGGGTATCGGCAGGGAAACAAGCTTGAGCGCGCGCAGCCAGGACGCAGCAGTGGCCAGCGCGAGCGCTACAAGGAAGAGTCCAAAGGAAAGCACTTCGCGGCTGAGCCATGAACGACGCCACATTTTGAGGGCGCGCCATGCGTAAGCGGGTCGGCCTAAATGGAAGACGGAGATGTTGAGGGTCAAACCGGTGGCGATCAACAACAACGTAAGCACGAGAGCATTGGCTGCGCGATTGGCGAGCGAGGCTGCGAGCGATCCGGCGGCGGCCTGAATGAATGCTGTCATCAGAACAAGCGAGAGATGTGCGTGCTCGGGGCGGATGCGGTCCATGTCGACGCGTTCGAGCGCGGAGACTGAGTTCTCGGGCAGCGTGATGCGCGTGGTGGAGATAGTCTGACCGGCAGCGGGCATGCCCGGCGATTCAGCGGCGGAGTAGTCGGCACGCCACTCATCCACGTTGACGATCTCGATTGCGATAGCTCCGTCGGGACAGGCATTGACACATGCCGGTTCAAGACCGTCACCCAACCTGCCGTGGCACATGTCGCACTTTCCCACGATGCCGCGTTCGGGATTGAACTGGGGCACGCTGTAGGGGCAGTTCCAGACGCAATACTGGCACCCAATACAGGCTTCGGTAGAATGCAGCACGATTCCGGTGATCGGGTCTTTTGTGTAGGCGTTGACTGGGCAGCCGCGCAGGCAATCGGGATCGAGGCAATGGTTGCAGCCCATGGAGAGATAGTGGCGGCGCGTGTCTGGGTAAACGCCGCCTTCGATTTCTCCGATGCGGCGCCAGTGAAGGTCAGCAGGGTTGCCGTTCTGCTCATTGCAGGCAACCTCGCAAGAGCGGCAGCCGATGCACTTCGTCATATCGAAGTGGAAGCGGTACTGCTCGCCGCGACGGAGCGGGCGGTCGGGGATCAGCGCAGACGCGGTTTCGATCTCGTCGAGTGGATCGACGGTGACACGCACGAGCCCGTCGCCGACACCAATGCGCTCATGTAGTGGTAAAGACACTCCAGGCTTCCTCTCTGTTGTTTTTTTGTGCTGCGGTCCCGGTTTTACTCAGTAAACGTCGCGGTGGTAACGGTGCTCGTCCTTCAGATGGCGGACGTATTCTTTGGCGTCATCATGACTCATGCCGCCTTGTTTTTCGACAATCGCGTGCAGAGTTGTATCGACATCTTTTGCCATGCGCGATGCGTCGCCGCAGACGTAGATGCCTGCGCCGTCCCGCAGCCATGACCAGAACTGCGGCGCTTGTTCGAGCATTCTGTCCTGCACATAGACTTTGTGTTCCTGGTCGCGGGAGAAAGCGGTGTCGAGGCGCGTAAGATGGCCGTCTGCGATCATTCCTTCGAATTCTTCGCGGTACAGAAAATCATTCGCGGAATTGCGCTCGCCGAAAAAAAGCCAGTTACGCCCTTTAGCGCCAGTGGCACGGCGCTCATGCAGGAAAGCGCGGAAGGGAGCAATGCCTGTGCCGGGACCGATCATGATGACCGGAGCGTTCGGGTCTACGGGGAGGCGAAATTTTTTGTTCGGTTGAATGTAGATCGGCAGACGCTCGCCGACGGGTGTGCGGTCGGCAACCAGCGTGGAGCATACGCCGCCGCGTTCGCGGTTGAGCGAGCGGTAACGCACGATGGCTATGGTTGTGTGGACTTCGCCCATGTGCGTCGATGGACTGGAAGAGATGGAGTAGAGCCGCGGCGCCAGCTTCGGCAGCATGGCAGCAAGATCGGTGGCAGTGTGGATGACGCCGGGGCACTCTTCGAGTAGATCGATGAGGCCGCGCTCATACACATATTTCTCAAGATGCGCGTGCTGCTCTGGAGCAAGCAGACCGAGGAGCGTTTTGCACTTGCCGGCTGTGGCGTAACGCTCGATCATCTTCCGGCTCAGCTTTGTGATGACGAGGTGATGACGGAGGGCGTCCTCGATGAACAGCTTGCCTGTCTTCGGAATCTCAACCTGTTCCTGGCCGCTGAACTTGAGCGCGCGCAGAATGTCTTCCACCAACACGGGATCATTGTGTGGAACGATGCCGCAGGCGTCTCCAGCTTCGTATCTGATTCCGGAGTCGGCAATGGACCAGGTGAGATGAAGCGTCACCTTGGTTGATGCGCTCCCGGTCAGAGAGCGCTTCTCGATCAGGGGCGCGAAGAATGGGTTGTCGCGCGATGGTGTTGCAGATGGAGTTGTTGCGGCGTTCGGAGACGAAGTGATGTTCTCGACGACAACCGTCGCAGAGACTGAAGCAGCCGGTTCCGGTTTTTCGGTTCGAGGCGTATTGCTCTCGGACGCGATGGCTTCCAGGCGCTTGAACAGCCCTTCTTTCCAATGTGCAAACGGGGCATCGACGTCTACATCACATTCCATTCGCTCGCAGATGCGACTGCCTCCCAGTGAGATGAGCTTGTTGTCGAGATCGATGCCGAACTTGCAGAAGGTTTCGTAATGGCGGTCACCGAGGGCGAAGACCGCGTACTGAAGGTTTTCGTAACGCGGAAAATGTTCGACGCAGACCTGCTCGTAGAAGGGCTGCACGGCGTCGGGCGCATCTCCCTGACCATAAGTGCTTGCGATGAAGATGGCGTAGCGCTCATCGGCGAGTGCGGCGGAGGTATAAGCCTCGAGCGAGATAGAGGACGCGCTATAACCCTTAGTTTTAAGCTCTTTTGTCAGCTTGCGCGCGAGTCCTTCGGCAGTTCCGGTCTGCGAGGCGTAAAAGACGGCAATCTTCAGCGGCTCAGTTTTTGCGACAACAGCAGGAGCCGGCGCGCTCGAAAAAACTCCGGCGAGAAAGCCGTTCAGCCATGCGCGTTGTTCTTTTGAGAACGGCGCATCATTAGGAACAAATGGGACCATCGACGGCATTTCTATTAACTCACTTTCTCTGCGCAAAATGATTTGAGTGACGCGATGTCATGCCTACGGCTGAATGAGAGGAATGACTCCGCGGGTGCGCGGAATTTTATATACGCGGAGAAGAGCCGCTCCATGACTGGGGGCAGGTCGGCGAACTTGATGGAGGAAATCAGCTCTCGCGCCAGACCTTGGTCTTTATCTGATCCGCCACCGATAACAACCTGATAGCCTTCCTCGCCTTCAACTTTCGTGCCGAGCAGGCCGATGTCTCCGATGTAGTGCTGCGCACAGGAATGCGGACATCCAGTAACGTGCAGATTGATCGGCTGCATGATGGCGAAGCGCTCATCCAGCATCGTGGCCAGCTCGACAGCGTGTTTTTTGGTGTCAGTTGAAGCATAACGGCAACCTTTACTGCCGGTACAAGCCACAGTACTGGACATGACTGTGCCGGCGGTGGTTTTCAAGCCAACGGCCAACAGAGACTCTGTGACCGCTTCGATGTTTTCCGAGGCGACATTGGGAATGATGAGGTTCTGCCATACGGTGAGGCGCAACTCGCTTGTGCCGAAGCGGTCGGCTATGTCGGCAAGCGCGATCATCTGGCTCACCGGCAGGCGGCCAACGGGCACGGCGACGCCGATGTAGTGGAGGTCCTGCTGTTTCTGCAGATGAACGCCGATATGCCCGGCGCGGTCAATAGATTTGCGCGGCTCGCATTTCGCTTCAGGAAAGCGGAGGAGGGGAAACGCCAGTCGTTTCTCTGTTTCTTCGACGAACTTCGCGACGCCCCAGCGATCAACCAGATACTTCAGCCGGGCCTTTTTGCGATCAGTGCGATCACCGTTTTCAACGTAGACGCGCATCATTGCGGCAGCTACAGCAACTGTCTGGCTGGGATTGAGCAGCAGTCCGCAGTCCGTTGCGAATTGCTTATGCCCGGTGATGCCGCAGAGCAGCACGCGGAAATACACGCCAGCGGGGATGTCGTGTCCCTCGCCGACCCGAACGGCGATGAAGCCGATGTCGTTCGTGTCGATAAGCGCGCTGATTGAGCCACCGTTGTCGAACGCGATGTTGAATTTGCGCGGCAGGCCGTAGAGATCGCGCGAATTGAGGATATAGTTGTGCATCGCCTCGGCGAGCGGAGATACGTCGCAAAGCTCGTCAGGATCGATTCCCGAAAGCGGCGATGCGGTGACGTTGCGGATGTTGTCCGCACCTGAACCGCGGGAGGTCATGCCAATTTTTTGCAGCTTCGTCAGTACGCGAACGATGTCCTTCGGCTGGAACTCGCGAATTTGCAAGTTGCCGCGGGTGGTGATGTCGGCGCGTCCGGAACCCCAGTCAGACGCTATCTGCGCCAGGCCGCGCATCTGCTGCGAAGTGAGGATGCAGCCTGGCACGCGCAGGCGCAGCATGAAGGAGTCCTGCGCAGGCGCGACATAGAAGAGTCCGTGGAACTTGAAGCGGAAGATGTCTTCGGCAGCTGGCGCGCGATTTTCATTCGCATGAGCCAGCAGTTTGTCCCAGATGTCCAGCGGGTTCTCTTCGTGTTTCCAGCGCTCTTCCTTGCACAGGTCAGAGACGGGCGTTCCGAAGACGATTTCCTCCGGCGTTTCTGCGGCCTGGTTAGATACACCGGCTGCCGGATCAGACGTAATCAGCCCGGAGGTGGTGTGTCCCACATAGGGAAATGTTCCGCGCTGTGCCACGCCTGAGAAGAAGCCCTGAAGATAGTGCTTCTGCTCTTCGCTGAAGTCGACCGTGTTAGTAAACACCTCGGTTGCCATGACAGTGGGTCCTTTTATGCCGCTACGAAAGCGAGCACGTCGCGCGTCTTTGTTAGCGCGCACGAATGCGTGAGTGCTGAATCAAACGCCGCAAGCTGCGGCTGATTTCAAGCTCTTCGCGGAGCGTGACGGATGTTAAGGAGTTTTCTGCCATGACACGGCGTGGTGTCATGATGGCCGGCTGCAGATGCACTACCGGTTGAAGTGATCATAATGCTGATCCGCCGCACCCGCAAGACGTAAATGCACGCGGAGGCCCGAATACGCACATGATTTATAGCGCGCATAAACAAAATCAATTGTGACAGTCAGACAGGTTGATTCATGCCAAGATAGAAGCAGAGACATCCCCGAACAGCCAGGCGGTAAATCGTGGTTCCGGCGCATTTATCTTGCGTAGGCGAACTACCTTCTTTGTAACGCAAGATCAACCTTGGAGGACAACGGTGGCGCACGCTAGCTTCAACGGGTTGCGGGTCCTGTCGCTTGAGTCTCGCCGCGCGATGGAAGTGGCCAAGCTGATTCGCACCTACGACGGCGAGCCGCTGGTTGTGCCCGCGATGCGCGAAGTGCCGGCCTCATCGAACAGGCAGGTCTTTGAATTTGCAGAGTGCCTGATGCGCTCGGATTTCGACCTGGTTGTCTTTCTTACCGGCGTAGGCGTGCGAGCACTGCTGAACATCGTTGAAACAAAATATGATCGCGAAGCGTTTCTCGCCGCATTGCGCTCGGTGAAGGTGGCTTGTCGCGGACCCAAGCCGTCGAGCGTTCTAAAAGAGTTGAAGGTTCCGATTACGGTCTCGGCGCCTGAGCCTTGCACCTGGCGCGAGATGCTCTCGTGTCTTGACTCTGAGTTTGGGAAATCCCTGAAGCAACTGCGCGTGGCCGTGCAGGAATATGGTGCTTCCAACCCGGAGCTGCTCTCGGCCCTCACTGAAAAAAGCAGGCAGGTCACAAAGGTACCGGTCTATCAATGGGCGCTGCCGGATGATCTGCAGCCATTGCGCGAATGCGTTCTGGGAATTGCAAATGGCAGCATCGATGTTGCGCTCTTTCTTACCGCTGTGCAGGTAATCCATTTGTTTCTGGTAGCGGAACAGATGGGCCAGGTTGAGGAATTGCGCCGTGGACTTGAGTCTGTGGCCGTGCTCTCCATTGGCCCCACCACCACGGAAGAACTGCGTCATTACGGCATTACGCCGGACTTTGAGCCGTCGCACCCGAAGATGGGCTTTCTGGTCAACGAAGCGGCACAGTACGCGGGCAGCCTGCTTGAGGCAAAGCGCGGCAGGAAAACGCCGGGTCCCGTTGCCATAGAGAAGACATCGGTCATGCGGGCCGCACCGTCTACGCCGGCGATGGCTGGATTCCGCAGCGGTCTGGCCGCCTTCGATTTTCTGCATGAAATCAGCAGCCGAATTGCGGCGGCGGATGCTTTTCACGCAGTGCTCGACCGTATCGTCGAGTTTGTCTCGACCGTCATTCCTTGCGATTCGTGTTTCGTCTATGTACTGGAACAGGACAAGCTCGTGATGCGCGCATCGAAGAATCCACACGCCGATGTGGTTGACCATCTGGGTGTGAAGCTCGGGCAGGGCATTACCGGATGGGTGGCGAAGCATCGCGAGCCGGTTGCCATTGCCTCCAACGCCGCAAATGATCCGCGTTTTCAGGTTTTCCGCAACCTGCCCGAAGACCACTTCGAGGCGATCCTGTGTGTGCCCATTCTCTGCGCGAGCAAAGTAGTGGGCGTTTTCACGCTGCAGCACCGCGATGCTTACCAGCACTCGCAGCAGGAGGTGCGGTTGCTCTCTATGATCGGCTACCTGGTTGGCGCGGAGATCGAGCGCGCCCGGCTAGAAGACGAAAATGTTGAGCTTTCCGACCGCTTGGAAACGCGCATCAGCGTTGACCGGGCGAAGGGAATCCTGCAACGCGATCTTGGCACCAACGAGGCCGAAGCTTACCGGATGATGCAACGCGAAAGCCGCCAGAGACGCAAATCGATGCGCGAGATCGCCGAAGCCATTCTGCTCAGCGACGAGCTGAAGACAATGCGTTCGATTGCTCCTGAAAGGCTGCAAAAAAACTAATCCATCCTGCAGTTTCTCCTTTCGTTTTTTGAGCCGCCTGTACTTGCTAATCGCCTCGCAAGATATATTGGTCATGGTGTTTGAGGAGAAATGACTCAATGAAGAAGATTGGAATGGGGCTGGTTGGGCCGGGGTTTGTGGGCGCGCACCATGTTGATGCGGTCAGGCGATTGGGCGACGTGGATGTGGTGGCCATTGCGGGTTCATCGCAGAAGTCTGCGGACCAAAAGGCGCGCGAATACAAGGTGGACCGCGCTTATGGCGATTTTCACGCGCTGATTGCTGACCCTGACATACAGGTGATCCACAATACGACGCCGAACAATTTGCACTTCCCTGTCGTCATGGCGGCACTGGCGGCGGGCAAGCATGTGATCTCCGACAAGCCGCTTGCGCCCAGCGCGGACGAAGCACGGCAGATGTATGAGGCGGCACTGGCGGCGAAGGTCGGGCATGTTGTGACATTCAACTATCGCGGGAATTCGCTGGTACAGCAGGCGCGGCAGATGATCGCAAAGGGCGAGCTGGGAGATGTGAGCTTTGTTCATGGCTCTTACCTGCAGGACTGGATGACGGACCCGAATGTTTACTCCTGGCGGTCCGATCCGGCGAAGGGCGGCGTGAGCTCGGCGCTGGGCGACATTGGATCACACTGGTGCGACGTGGCGGAACATGTTTCCGGGCTGAAGATTGATTCCGTTCTTGCGGATCTCACGACCGTCATTCCAGTGCGCTACTCTTCGGGATCTTCGACGGAGGCGTTTGCGGCGCAGAGCACGGGGGAGCGTACGCCTGTAAAAGTCAGCTCGGAAGACCTGGCCAGCGTGCTTCTGCGATTCGAGAATGGCACGCGAGGCAGTTTCTCAGTCGGACAGGTGTTGCCCGGCCATAAAAACGATCTGGAGCTTGAGATTAACGGGAGAAAGCTTTCGCTGAAGTGGCGGGGTGAGGAACAGAACGAATTATGGATTGGCCACCACAACAAGCCGAATTGCATCATGGCAAAAGATCCGTCGCTTGTTGCGCCAGAAGTGCGGCCTTATGTGCATCTGCCCGGCGGGCACCAGGAGGCATGGGCTGACGCGTTCTTCAACCTGATTCGCGATGCTTATACGTGGATACGCGATGGCGCGAAGCCGGAAGCCAAACCAGCGCTTTTGCCTACGTTCGCTGACGGCTATCGCTCGACGCGGCTGGTTGCCGCGATGCTCGAAAGCAACGCGGCGGGCGGTATCTGGACCAAGGTGCAGTGAAGAATGGCCGAGGGCCTGAAACAGGCCCTCGATTTATTTTGAGGCGTCCGCGTGGAAGGTGCGGATGTAGGCGACGAGCTTTTGAATCTGGTCATTGTCCAGCCGGTTTCCAAAAGCGGGCATATTGTTTTTGCCCTTGGTAACGATCTGCACTAACGCGTCTGTGCTTTGGCCCTGGACTTCTTTGCTACGCAGGTCGGGAGCATGAAGGCGCTTCCCGAGCGTGCTACCGGCCCCGTCCTCGCCATGGCAGGCAGCGCACTTGGATTTAAACGTGCCTGCGGCATCAGTAGCGGCTGGGGTTTGCGAATAAGCGATTGATCCGGCTGTTAAAAACACGCAGGCCGCGAGCGCTGCCAGGGACAGGCTGCGAGGCATTGCAAATATCCGCGAATAATTGATCATTCCTCAATGACTCCTGTTGGTCTCTTTGATGCAGGAAACTGGTTAGACGCCGGGAACAGGCGGACATCCGGGAAAATCCGTTAAATAAGTGTTGCCGATATAGCCGAGGTACTCAATGCCAATCTTGCTGGTGAAAAATCCATCGGCGGACATGTCGCGCAGAAATGCGAAGAATTCCACTCCCTGGCTGATGCTCGGGTCTTTCACGGCATTTTTGCGGTAGGCAATCAGATCAAGAATTTCCTTCTGCTGCTGCGCATTGCTATCGAGATAGCTCTTGCCATAGCGATCCTGGCAGGTTGCATCAAGCCACATGATGCCGCCGCCCAGCTTCACCTGGTATTCAGGGTTCTCGCTGGTGAGCAGGTCGATAAATTCCGGAGCCCCTGCTTCTACAGCTCCTTTGGAATCCGCGTCCGCGGGAAAAATTGTTTCACACAGAGATTGCAGTGTCTTGTACTGCTCCGGCACAAAGTATTTTGGCGTGTATGCCCCGGTTGAGGCAGCGGCTTTTTCATCTGCAATGACGCCGTGAGCGTATTCTGCGGCTTCGAGCGGGAT
>NZ_DASQIX010000096.1:0-21940 GCF_035631355.1 Alloacidobacterium sp. | reverse complement strand
CGTCAGATTGTTATCCTGCGAGTGGCGTTTACGTATAAAATGACTAGTTAAACCTTCGATCGAAAGTACCGTTTACGAGTTGTAAGTTATTGATGTCAGATGCGAAAGTGGCGGAATTGGCAGACGCACCAGGCTTAGGATCTGGCGGGTAATCCCCGTGGGGGTTCAAGTCCCCCCTTTCGCACCATCTCTCATCCCTCCCCGGAACGCGATACTCTGAAAGCATCATGAATTCCTCGCAGCAGCCCCAGCCCAAAATCAACCTCGCTCAATCCTCTGATTACCGCGAAAATTATGCGAACAGCGTGCAGGTGCGCGTCAGCGTGTGGGATTTCTTTCTCGCCTTCGGTATCGTGCATCAGGATTCGCCGGACGCGGTGACCATCGAAAACTCACAGGGCATCTATCTTAGCCCGCAGCAGGCAAAGGCCCTCTGGAACATCCTCGGCCAGAACATCTCGCAGTACGAGCAGGCTTTTGGGCCAATCGCGCTCGAACCTCATCATCCGCTGCCCATTCCGCAAGGACCGGTCCACTAGAACTTGCCGCGCAGCCACGCATCTCATCCAGAAAACCTGCCTCGGCTCTGGCTTATTTTTTTGGCGGTCTTCGCGGCAGTCCTGGCGGCACACCTGCCCCTGCTTCGGCTGCCGTATTACTGGGATGAAGCCGGATACTACATCCCGGCTGCGTATGACTTTTTCCGCACCGGATCGTTGATTCCCTATTCGACGCTCTCGAACGCGCACCCGCCTCTACCGTCGATTTATCTCGCTCTATGGTGGAAGCTGCTCGCTTTTGCGCCGTGGGTCACGCGTCTCGCCATGTGCGTGTTGTCTTCGCTGGCGCTGCTTGCCGTATATCAACTGGCCATCGCCACCACGCAAAAGCCAAGAGTCGCGATTGCCACTGCTGTGCTGACGGCAATCTATCCAGTCTGGTTTGCGCAAAGCTCGCTCGCACATGCGGACATGTTTGCCGCCGCCGCAACGTTATGGGCCATCGTTTTTTTTCTTGAAGAAAGGCTGTGTCTTACCGCCCTATGCTTTTCGCTCGCAGCGCTCTCCAAGGAGACGGCCATCGTCACACCAATTGCTCTGGCAGTATGGCAGGCTTGGCTGGCCTTCGCGCCTAGAAGATGGAAGCCGGCCAGCGAAGTTTTCCGGCACTCGCGTTTGGCAAAGGCCGGAACTCTGCTGTTACCAGTTCTGCCGCTCGCCTGCTGGTACATCTATCACTGGCATCGAACCGGCTTCGTCTTCGGCAACCCCGAGTATCTGCGCTACAACGCCACCGCCACGCTCACCCCGTTGCGCGTCCTGCTGGCTTTTGCCCATCGCGTCATGCACATCGCCGTGCACATGAACATGTTCGTGCCAGTACTCTCGATGCTCGCCTGCATGATGCTTCCGCCGGTGGATGGCAGAAAGCGCATCTCCATCAACAACCAGTTACTGTTTTACGTCATTATTCTGGCGAACCTGCTTTTTTTCTCTGTCCTGGGTGGAGCGCTGCTCACTCGCTATCTTCTGCCGCTTTATCCCCTGGTGCTGCTGGTGTGTGTCAATACCTTCTATCGGAGACTGCGGCAGTGGCACTGGCTTATTGCTTTGAGTGCCGTTGCCTTTGTCGCCGGACTCTTCGTCAATCCACCTTACCGTTTTGCGCCGGAAGACAACCTGGCCTATCGCGATGTAATTCTGCTGCACGAGGCCGCTATTCGCCAGATAGAAGCCCACTATCCTGATGCGACTGTCCTGAGCGCATGGCCGGCAACCGACGAGTTAAGCAAGCCGGAACTCGGCTACGTCAAAGCGTCGATGCAGATTGCAAGCATCGACAACTTTTCGCTGCTGCAAATTGAAAAAGCGGCGCAACTCTCCGATCCGTATACGGTCGGACTGATCTTCTCGACGAAATACGACCCTCCACACCTGCCCTTCAACCTCGGCCGCCGTAACGAGACCCTCGATGCGCGCTTTTTCGATTTCCACCGTGACCTTCCGCCGGAGATCATAGCTCACCTGCTTGGCGGCAAGGTTGTATGGAGGGCCGCACGCCAGGGACAATGGGCGGCGGTGCTCCACTTTGATCATCCGCAGCTGGCCATGCAAACACAGGACGGCCTGCTGCCGCTTCACTATAATCAGCCTTGAAGTGCGCCTTCTGACCCCAATACGCTCCATCGTTTGCGGCCCGCTGCTCGCCGCTGTACTAGTATTCGCGCAGCAGCCGATCACCTCGCAATCTCGGCCCGCCGCTCCAGCCTCGGCCACCACTCAGTCTGTCGCGCATGGACGACTGCTCCTCGTGCTCCCATTTGAAAACCACACGGGACAGCCTAGCCTCAACTGGATCGGCCAGGCATTCCCGGAGATATTCAACCGACGGCTCGCTTCAGCGGGCTTCCTGCCGATCAGCCGCACCGATCTCATGTATGCATATGACCACCTCGGATTACCGGACAATTTCCAGCCGTCGCGCGCCGGCGCAATCCGCCTGGCCCAGATGCTTGACGCCGATTATGTCGTCTTTGGCACTTACACCACGACAGGCGCTACGCTCAATACAACTGCGCAGGTACTCGATGTTACCGGTCTTAAGCTTGGTGCGCAGATTAACAATCAGTCTGAATCGACCCACCTGCTGGATACGCTGAACAGCCTTGCGTGGCAGGTAACGCGGCAACTTGACCCGGCATACGCGGTCGCTGAACAGACATTCATCGCCGCCGATCCTGACCTCCATCTCGACGCGTTTGAACAGTACGTTCGCGGATTGACGGAAAGCTCCATGGATGAACGCATTCGGCATCTTCGCGAAGCTGTCCGTCTCAGCCCGCAGTTCAATCCGGCATGGCTTGCCTTGGGCAAAGCCTACTTCGCCCAGCAGAATTTTGATCTTGCCGCATCTACGCTCGGCCATCTTTCGAAAGACGACCCTAACGCCCTCGAAGCCGACTTCTACCGTGGATTGTCGTTTTTCTACACCGGCAAATATATGGAAGCCGAAGACGCCTTCGCTTTCGACTCAACACGTCTGCCGCTCCCTGAAGTTGTCAACAATCAGGGAGTCTCTGCCGCCCGGCGCGGCAAAGATGCGGGAGCGCTCTTCCAGCAAGCTGTTACCGCCGATCCGAATGACGCCGATTATCACTTCAATCTCTCCCTAGCGCTTCGCCGCCGAGGCGATATCGCCGGAGCAGTCCGCGAAATCGATCAGGCCGTAAAGTTGCGGCCGCGTGATACGGAAGCCGCAAACCTGGCCGCAACCTTGCACAACGAACAGCAAAATCCCGCTTCTGCCGCTAAGATGAATGCGTCTCTAAGCACCGTCCAGAATGCCCAGGACAATGCCGACAAGGGCCCGTTGGAACGCATCAAGCGCAGTTACAATGAAGCCAGCTTCCGGCAGGCCGCCTTTGAGATGGAAGAGCTGCAGACTGCGCGGCTCAGTGCGCTTCCAGCGGGCCAGCGCGCGGCGGCTCTCACCAAAGAAGGCACGCAGTTCTTCAACCGCGGCCTGATTCTCGAAGCTGAACGTGAATTCCAGGCGGCACTCGCCGCCGACCCATCCTCCGCTGCCGCCCACGCCGGCCTTGCCCAGGTGCGCGAACGGAGCAATGACCTTGATGCGGCCCGGCAGGAGGCGCAGAAGTCCCTCCAGTTACAGCCCAATGTGACCGCGCATCTTGTACTGGCCCGAATGGACTTGCAGGCGAACCAGCTAAGCTCCGCAGCCGGTGAAGTGAGCCAGGCACTCCAGATTGAACCTGCGAATGCCAACGCGCTCGGGATGAAGCAGGCGATCGCGCAGCGAGGACGGCAAGTCCCATGACCAGCTTACGGCGCAGCGTGATGCTCTTTCTTGCCTGCGTCGCGGCATTGCTTCCAAGCTGCCCGCTGCGGGCGTCGGATACACAGACGTCGCACGTTGTTCTCCTGCGTCTGTACGATACGATCCAACCCATCAGCGAGCAGTACATTAGCCGAGGCATCCGGCGCGCCGCTGACACCCATGCCGATGCTGTGCTCATCGAACTCAACACGCCTGGCGGCCTGCTCGATTCCACCCGTGACATCGTGCACGACATTCTCGCCTCGCCATCACCGGTAATCGTCTACGTTGCGCCTTCGGGTAGCCGTGCTGGCTCGGCAGGCTTCTTTATCCTCGAATCGGCTGACATTGCGGCAATGGCTCCCGGAACAAACGCCGGAGCTGCTCACCCCGTCCTCATGGGCGGAACAGCCGATGCGGTCATGAAGCAGAAGATCGAGAACGACGCGACCGCATTTCTCCGCTCGTATGTGGCCCGCCGCAACCGCAATACTGACGCTGCTCAGGACGCCGTACTCAACTCCAAGTCCTACACCGAGAGTGAAGCCCAGAAGCTGAAACTCATCGACGTGATTGCGCCCAGTAATACCGCGCTACTGGACGCCATTGATGGCCGCACTGTAACGCGCTTCGATGGCTCAACCGTAACGCTGCACACTCGCAACGCACACATCGTTCCCGTAGATACGACACTGCGCGAAAACATCCTCGACCGGCTCATGGATCCGAACCTCGCCGTGCTCATTCTTGTCGTCGGCGGCCTGCTCATCTATCTCGAATTCAATTCACCCGGCACCATTATTCCCGGCGCGCTGGGAACGCTTCTGGTCCTGCTCGCGCTCTTCGCGCTTAATCTGCTCCCCGTCCGCTATACATCGATGATGTTGCTGATCGCGGCGCTGGTGCTCATGCTTCTCGAAGCGAAATTCGGCGCACACGGAATCCTTGCCGGTGCAGGTGTTGTCTGCCTCGTCTTCGGCACGCTCACGCTGGTCGCAGGCCCTATCCCTGAACTACGCGTGAGCATCGCAACTGCTGTGGGAACAGGCATTGCCTTCGGCGCGATTACCACTTTCCTTGTTCGTATCGCCTTCCGCGCACGACGAAACAAAGTCCTCACTGGCCCGCAAGCCCTAGTCGGCTCCATCGCAATTGCCCAGCAGCCTCTCGATCCGCGCGGCCAGGTTATGGTGCACGGTGAGTTGTGGTTCGCCGAATCTCCTGCGCCTGTTTCACCTGGAGAACGAGTGCGCGTGCGCGCCGTACGGGAGCTTACTCTGTTGGTAGAGCGGATTCCCGACGGCCATCCAACCATCGTTTAAGCAGGCTTTCCGCAATACCGATGCGGTACAATCGCACCTCAGTGAGGCGTATATATGGGAATTCCGGGCCTGATAGTTATTGCAGTCATTGTTCTTTATCTGCTGAACTCCATTAAGATCCTGCGCGAATACGAACGCGGAGTCATTTTCCGCCTTGGCCGCGCTCTGCCTCAACCCAAAGGTCCCGGCATCATCCTCGTCTTCCGCCCCTTTGATCAAATCGTCCGCGTCTCTCTGCGGCAGGAAGTCCTCGAGGTGCCGCCGCAGGACGTCATCACTCGCGACAACGTCACCATCAAGGTCAACGCCGTCATCACACTACGCGTGCTCGACCCGGCTAAGGCAGTCATTGAAGTCGCCAATTACGTCTACCAGACTTCACAGTTCGCGCAAACCACTTTGCGCTCCGTGCTCGGCGAAGTAGAGCTCGATGGTCTGCTCTCGCATCGCGACGTGCTCAACCAGCGCATCCAGGCCATCATTGACCAGCGCACGGAGCCATGGGGCGTGAAGGTCGTAAGCGTCGAAGTAAAGCAGGTTGATCTTCCGGATCAGATGCTGCGCGCCATGGCCAAACAGGCTGAGGCCGAGCGCGAAAAGCGCTCAAAAATCATCAATGCCGAGGGCGAATTCAGCGCCGCCCAGCGCCTTGTGGATGCCGCAAATCTTCTTGCAGAACAGCCGATCACTTTACAGTTAAAATATCTACAGACACTCACAGACATAGGCACCGAGAAGAACACTACTGTGATTTTCCCGCTGCCAATGGAACTGCTCTCGCTCCTGCAGAAGCTCGCCCCCCCCGCAGCCTCTGCGCCAAAGCCTGAGGAACCGCAATGAAGACCGCAACAGAACACTTAGTCGAAAACGATTCAGAAATAACCCTAAGCGCTACGACACTGCTCGGCATCTTTTTCGGATTGGTGCTCGTATGTGGTGTCTTTTTCGGCTTTGGCTATTCCACCGGGCGTCGTGGCGAAGCGCCGAGCGCCAACGTGCCTCCCACCAGCGCATCTGATTCAACCTCGGCGCTGGCCACATCGCATACGCCCAAGCCCTCAGCAATGGAGAGCCTGCAGCCTGCCAATAGCAGCACGCCCGACCCAAATGCCATCACGGAGTCCCTCGACGAGGACTCGACACCTGACAACGCTCCGAGCCAAACATCGGCTCCTGCGGTGAAGCCAACGGCGCTCACTCCGGCCCCAGCAGCAAAGCCGGTTGCGGCTTTACCCGCTTCAGTACCGCCATCGACGATGAACGCAACTCCAATGGCCTCAAGAGGCGGATCAGTGATGGTGCAGATCGCCGCCGTAACACGTCCCGAAGACGCGAACGCGCTGGCCACTGCCCTCCGTCAGCGTGGATACAACGTCGTGGTACGCAATGAGTCGCAGGACAAGTTGTTGCACGTTCAGGTTGGCCCCTTCGCCTCACGCGACGACGCAGCCGCTATGCGCTCAAAGCTTCTCGCCGACGGCTACAACGCAATTCTGAAATAGTAATCAGCACTCTATTCATTGGGATCGTTGCCGCGCATCCATTCCGGCAGACTCGACGCAATAGATTGTCGCACTGCGGCCATCAAGTCTTCGCGCGTCGCATAATCGCGCGGCCATAGTGGAGCGTGAAAAACGACATGCGCAGTACCCGGCGTGATGCGTATACTGCCCTTCTGCATCATGTTTTCCGTGCCCCAGATTGAGATCGGAACTACGGGGTTGTTCGTTTCCATCGCCAGATAGAACGGCCCTTTCTTGAACGGCAGCAATTTCCCGTCGCGCGAGCGCGTACCCTCCACAAACGACGTAATGTGCAGCCCGGATTCCATCATTCGCCGCGCCTGCTCGACGCTTTGTTTCGCGCTCTCCACGCGGCCATCGCGGTCGACAGGAATGAAATCCCCCAATTGCATCGCATAACCGAGTACCGGGATCTTCATCAGCGACCGTTTCAGGAAAATCGAAGTCCGCCCCGGAAGCAGTGGCAGCAGCACCGGCGGATCAAGATTGGAAACGTGATTTGACATGAAAATATAGCGCTGCTGAGGATCAAGCTGTTCACGGCCGCATACATCAATGCGAATCCCGCCAACTTTCACGCCAGTGTTCGCAATCCACATGGCCCATTTGTAAAGAAAGGAAATATCGCGGCGCAGCAGTGTCCAAGGAACGCCAATCAAAGCTGCTGGGAAGCCCATGACCAGATAGAAAAAAACAATGACGGTTGTCGAAAACATGGCTTACGAGCGCACCAGAGCCCTTTGCTCCAGTCGCTGCGGCAACTTTTCATAAATACCGTCAAAGCCGCCATTGGAAAGGATCGCCACCACATCGCCTGCGCCTAGTTCCGGCGCAATGGCTTCAACAATCGCATCGGCATTGGGAAGAAGAGCCGCATCTTTACCCGCTTGCTTCAGACCCTCTACAAGCGCCTCGGGCTGCAACCGCTCGCTCTCGGGAATGCTCTCCAGCTTATAGACTCCCGCCAGCACGATCCAGTCGGCAAGCGAGAGGCTATCAATCAATTCGCGCTCAAAAACATTCCGTCGCAGCGTGTTCGAGCGCGGTTCAAGAACGGCCCACAGGCGCGCACCGGGATAAGCGCCGCGAAGCGCCTTCAGCGTTTCACGAATCGCCGTCGGATGATGCGCGAAATCGTCAATGATGGTTACGCCATCTACAACCGCACGCACCTCAAGCCTGCGCTTCACGCTCTCAAACGTTGCCAGAGCTTCTGCGATTGCCGCATCTTCCACTCCCTGTCCTGCCGCAAGCGCCGCGGCAGCCGTGGCGTTCAGCGCATTGTGCTCACCCGCCATCGGAAGCTCCAACTCAGCCCAAGAATCCCCCTTGCGGAGAATTTTCCATATGCTGCGCCCATCACGAAATCGCAAATCATCAATGTGCCAGTCGGATTCTGGAGCGAATCCGTAACGCTCAACGGCACAGAATGCTTTACTCACGCATTCCGAAACATTCGCAGATCCATCAAACGCAACGACGCGCCCGCGTTGCGGAACTAGGTTCACCAGACGCTTGAATGCGGTCTTCACCTGATCCAGATCGCGGTAGATATCGGCATGGTCGAACTCCACATGCGTCAGAATCAACGCATCCGGAAAGTAGTGCATGAACTTCGGGCCTTTGTCGAAGAAGGCGGTGTCATACTCGTCGCCTTCCAAAATGAACGGCCTCGTCTCGCGAAGCTGAAAGCTCGTCTTGAAATTCTCCGCCACGCCACCAATCAGAAATGACGGCGCAAGTTCTCGGTGCTTGCGCGAGGCTACTTCATAAATCCAAGCCAGCATACTCGTCGTCGTTGTCTTCCCATGCGTCCCGGCAATCACAAGTGATTCGCGCCCGGTCAGGAATTCTGCATGAATCAGCTCCGCCAGCGAGGTAAACGGGATGCGCTGATCAAGCACATATTCAAGCTCCACATTGCCGCGCGACATCGCATTGCCCACGATCACCAGATCAGGATGCGGCGTTAGATTCTCCGCGGAAAACGGCTGCGCAACAGGAATTTTCAACTTGCGCAATAAATCAGACATCGGCGGATAAGCCGCCTGGTCCGAGCCAGTCACACGATGCCCTTTTAATTGCAAAAGTCCAGCCAGCGACGCCATCGCCGTCCCGCAAATTCCGATCAAATGAATATGTTTCTGCATCCTCAATCGACCTGCACCGCCGGCTCCAGATAACGCAGCACCGGCTCATACTCCAGAATCAGTTCCGCCTCAATCCCAAACGGCAACGTCACATTGCTTCGCGACACATGCCCCGACTGCAACCCAATCGCAATAGGCCCGTCAAACCAGTCCAGCACGCGCAAAATAACCTGCTCCAACAACTCTGGCCCAGTTCCCGGCGAAACGCACTCCAGCATCTCGCCAAAAATGAATCCGGACACGCCATCAAACTTTCCACCAAGCATCATCTGCCGCAGCATCCGGTCCATCTGATAGGGCTTCGCACCCACATCTTCCAGAAACAGCAGTTTGCCTTCTGTCTGCGGCGCAAAGCGTGTTCCCAGCGACGCAGTCAGAATGCTTAGACACCCGCCATACATCACACCCTGCGCATGCCCCGGTCTCAGAATTCGCAATCCCTCTGGAGTCCCAACCGCAACTGCTTCGCCATCGAGCGCTGCATCAAAGCTCACGTCGTGGACACCGTCGTCTACGGCAAAGTCGGCAGCCACCATCGGCCCGTGAAAGGAAACCAACCCAAGCTGATCGAGAAACCAGGTCTGCAGCGCCGTCATGTCGCTGTACCCGAACAGCGGCTTTGGATTGTCGCGAATCAGATCAAGATCAATATCTTCCAGCAAATAATTCGATCCGTAACCGCCACGCGTGCAAAATATGGCCTGCACCTGCGGATCGGCAAAAGCGGCATGAAGATCAGCCAGCCGCTGCATCGCCGTCCCTGAAAAATAAGGCGACTGCCGGCCCTGCGCATACTTACCGAACTCTGCGTCATAACCGCGCGCGCGAAGCGCCTCGATGCCGCGAGCCAACCGCTCCGGTTTTGACGAACTAGCCGGAGCAATCACTGCAACCCGCGCATCCGGCGCAACCGCTGGCGGCTTCAGCATCCAAAAGCCTCGCCCGTGGCAATAAACTCTGCAGGCCCGGTAAGCAGAATCTCGCTTTCACCCCCATGCCATACTACTTGTTGCTCGCCGCCCGGCGCGCGCACCAGCAAATGTTCGGCACCGCTACGATGGGAGATCGTCGCAACAGCGCTCGCGCAAGTCCCCGTTCCTGATGAAGTCGTCGGTCCAACGCCTCGCTCGAAAATGCGGATCTCGATGGAATTTGTATCTACCACACGCACAAATTCGACATTTGTCTGCTCGGGAAAATCAGGATGGAAGCATATCTCGCGGCCAATCTCCTGCCACTTGCGTCCGTGCAGTGTAAATGAGCCATCCTCCACAAAAATCACGAAATGAGGGTTGCCTGTTGAAACAGCAACCCCCTCAATCACGTCATCAATAAGCCTCACTGCACGCAAATCAAATCGCGGCACGCCCATCTGCGAGGCAACCTGAAAGCGGTCTCCGCTTGCTTCCACGATGCGGCACTTACGTGGACCTGCATCAGTTTCCAAAACGACATTGTCGCCGGAACCAAGTTTCTTCTCGTGCGCCATCCATGCGGCCACGCATCGCGTGCCATTGCCGGAAATTTCAGCGACCGAGCCGTCGGCATTAAAGAGACGAATCCTGCCCGAACGCTCGCCCGTCCATTCCAGATATTCGACGCCGTCTGCACCAACCCCGGTATTTCGGGCACACAACTTTACAGCAACCTCACGCTGCTGCTTGGGATTTACTTCTGCTGCATTCACAATCAGAAAATCGTTGCCGCAGGCGTGAGCCTTTACAAAGCGAATCAATCATCCTCCGGGTCGCGGAAAGTCAGTACTTCATCAATAGCGGGGGCTGCGTTCAAGGCCTTCAGCAGCTTGTCATGGCCACTACGCGAAGTTGATAGAGAAAAACACAGACGGCTCAATGCACCGATGCTTTGTTGTTCCAGTGAAACCAATCGATGCTTCGCGCGGTCCATCGCATTCAGAATAGACAGCGACATCTTCTCCGAGTCGCCGCCGCGCACTTCATAAATCACGGAATATATTTTGAGGTTTGCATAGCGCTCCAGAACGCCCACCCCCTCAAGCGCAACCAGCACCAGCAAAGCAGCAAACACAGCGGGAATGTAAAGCCCCGCGCCACACGCCATTCCAATCGAAGCTACTGCCCATACCGTCGCCGCGCTGGTCAGCCCGCTTACGCGATCGTGATTGCGTATGATCAGCCCCGCGCCGAGAAATCCAATGCCCTGCACGATATTCGAAGCGATCTGGCCTTTGTTGGTGCTTCCTTGCCCGGCAACCACAGCGGAAAGAAATGTGAAGAGAGCGGCGCCGAAACATATCAGCAGATTCGTTCGCACACCCGATGGCTTATGGTGATACTCGCGGTCAATGCCGATCATGCCGCCGAGAAATGCCGCCAGCAGCAGGCGTCCTGCCGCGCCGCCAGTGAGCACGGCTTCCTCCAGGCCATTGAAGCTCAGCATGTGGCCGGGTTCGTCGAAGATAAAGAGCATCGGTGTCATCGCTGTTTGAGCGTGATGCTATCACTTTGCCAGATAAATACGTGCACAGGGTTGACCGGTGGAACAAATTACGTCAACCAGTGTCAGCCCTTCGGGATGCGCCGCCACAGCGCGCGCTACCGCATCGCCCTCGGTCGTCACCACAATGGCCGCCGACTGCGCCGGATGCTGCAGCGCTCCAGGCCACTGGTAGTAGTCGCCCTCATTGATCGTGCGCTTCAGAGGAATTCCCGCCCGCTGCAATGCGCCCGGATGCTCCGACGTATACATCAGAATCATGCCCTGCCGCGGCAGCGCGTCCAGCGCCTCGGCCAATGACTGCTCAAAGGGAATCCGTGTACGCGAATTGTTAACAGCTTCCTGCAGCACCAGCGGACGTGCCCGCATCAGCGCAATGCTGTCCGCAACAATTAATACCGCCGCAAGCAGAACAACCCCACTATCCGATCGTGGCCATAGCTTCGCTGTGAGTTCAGTGCATTGAGCGACAAAGAACGCCAGAAACAGCGCAAAAACCGGAATCATCTCCATGCCATAGCGCACGTTATACCAGGAGTGCGGCCACCACAGTGGAATGAAGATCGGCACCGACCCATAGGCAATGGAATAGGCGTAAAACGGCAGCGGTATCCACAACAGCAGGGCAGCGGCAATCTGCTTTCGGCGCTCTCGCCACACGGCAATTGCAGTCCCTACAACCGAAAGCCATAGCAGCAGATCTCCCCAGCGAAGAGGAGCGGCTCCCATTTCCGCCGTCTTCAGAAAATAAAGCGATGCCACACGCATACTGTGCCAGCCCGGATAATGAGGCGATCCCGGCCTTGTGGTCCGAATATCAATCGCCCTGGCGGAATAGGGACCGCGCATAAAATCCAGCGGGTCGCCAAATTGCTTCGCGTTGTAAGCCAGCCACAACAATGGAGCGGCAAGCAATAACACAGTGAACAGTGCAAAAGCCCCGCCTACGTGCTCGCGCAGATGCCGCCGCATTTCCCACGCCACCACCAGCCATGCAAATGCGGCATAGATCCATCCGTCATATCGCGTAAACACCGCGCACACCAGTACCAGCCCCGCCGCAACCAGAAGGCGCGAAGCCCTTCTCTGCTCATCGGCTTTCAGCGCGCGCCCATGCTCCGCGATCAGCAGTGCGCTCCAGATCATCTCGGCAAGAAAGAGCGGCTCAGTCATCGCGGTTGTTTGCATGTAGAGAAGGCCAGGGTTCAGCGCATAGATCATCGCGGCGATGATCGCAGCCGCAGGATGCAGCCACATCCTCGCGAGCCGGTAGATGCCAATGCATCCCAACACATAACAGGCCATCGAAGGCCACGCCCCTGCCAGCCCGGATTGCCACCATGACATCTTCTGCACGAACGGCAGCAGCAGCAGGTGCGACAGCGGCAGCCAGACGGAGCCAAGCTGCCGGAAACCCGGATTCAACGAATCAAAAATGCGCCGCGCTATCGCCAGATGAGCAACCGCGTCGCCATACAGCAGCAACATACCACGCGGTAGGCAGTATGCGAGCGCAAGCAGTGACAACGCGAGGGCCACACAGGCCACCAGCCATGTCTCCTGCCGAAGCGACGGTGTTGAGTTTTCCGGTTCAGTCAAGATGCGACAACTCGCGGAACAGCGCGAAGCGTTGATCAATTTCCTCGCGCGTCAATGCCTGCAGCCGCTCGGTACCGAAGCGCTCCACTGCAAACGATCCCATGACACCGCCATAAAACATCGCGCGCTTGAATGCAGCCGGAGTGACTTCCTTCTGCGATGCCAAATAGCCAAAGAACCCTCCGGCAAAGGAGTCGCCCGCGCCGGTCGGATCGACCACTTCGCTCAATGGCAGCGCCGGCGCGCGGAATGGCAGAGCAATATGTTTCCCCTCGTCCAGAAACAGCCGATTGCCAAAGAACGCCGTAGCGCCGTACTCGCCGTGTTTCACAATGAGGCTCTTAGGGCCCGACGCCAAAATTTTCTCCGCTGCGCGCACCAGATTGGCGTCCTTCGCCAGCAGCTTGGCTTCGCCATCGTTGATCAGCAGTCCATCCAGCCCCGTCAGCACCTTCTCCAGGTTCTCGCGATGATCGTTGATCCAATAGTTCATCGTATCGCCGCAAACCATCCGCACGCGCGGCATCTGCTTGCGGACATTTTCCTGCAGCACCGGATCGATGTTTGCCAGAAAAAGAAATTCCGAGTCGGTGTACTCTGTGGGGACCTTTGGCGAAAACGTCTGAAACACATTCAACTGCGTTTCCTGTGTCTGCGCTTCATTCAGGTTCTTCATGTAGGACCCGCGCCAGAAGAAGCTCTTGCCGGACACATGCTCAATCCCTCGCGTGTCCACGCCGCGCCGCTTCAGTACATCTTCTTCAGCAGCGGTAAAGTCCTCGCCGACTACCGCAATCACGCGCACATCGGTGAAATAACTCGCGGCCAGAGAAAAATACGTCGCCGCCCCGCCCAGGCAGCGCTCCGCGTGACCTGAAGGAGTCTCAATACTGTCGAACGCAACACTTCCCACTACCAGAATCGCCATCGTTGTTCCTGTCTTTATTTGTTGAGATATTTGCCTATGAGCAGATCGAGCCGCTCACGCGTCTCAGCCGGAATTGCCGCCGGATTTGTCAGAATCGCATATTGCAGCGCCGAACCGCACGCGCAGGTGCGTTCTTTGGGCATGGCGGCAACCGCCGCGCGTACCACCTTCGCTGCATTGGCGGCGTTCTTATTCAACACCGCCACAATCTGGTCCACCGTTACGGCATCGTGGCCTTCGTGCCAGCAGTCGTAGTCGGTCACCATGGCCATGGTCGCATAGCAAATTTCCGCCTCGCGCGCCAGTTTAGCTTCCTGCAGATTGGTCATGCCGATCACGTCCGCGCTCCAGCTGCGATACAGGTTCGACTCGGCACGGGTCGAGAACTGCGGCCCTTCCATGCAGACATACGTTCCGCCGGTCTTACCAACCACATCAGACGCGACGCACGCATCAGCAATCGCCTTCGCGACCGTCGCACATACCGGATCGCCAAAGGCGACATGCCCGACAATGCCATTACCGAAAAAAGTGGACTCGCGGTGAAAGGTCCGGTCAATGAACTGGTCGGGAACGACGAGGTCGGTAGGCTTGTGCTCTTCCTTTAGCGATCCGACTGCGGAAACGGAAACAATCCGCTCCACCCCCAGCTTTTTCATCCCATAGATATTCGCGCGAAAATTCAGCTCTGTGGGCAGCAGCTTGTGACCGCGCCCATGCCGGGCCAAAAAGACCACCTTGCGTCCTTCAAGATCGCCCAAAATAAATGCGTCGCTTGGCTCGCCAAATGGCGTCGATACGCGCTCCTCGCGTGTGTTGGTCAGGCCGGGCATGGAGTAAAGCCCGCTGCCCCCGATGATTCCGATTTCTGCTTGCTGCAAACTGAACTCCGCCGGATAAATGATTGAAAATAGTGCGAAAGGTCAGTATAAATGCAGCTCTCTGGAGATCACGTTACCCCTTCCCCCATTTTGTACGAGGATCCTTTATTTTGTGCAACTTACAGTCATAATTCTGTACGGAGATCCTTTATTTTCAATCATTTACATAGACGACAAAAGGCATGACCGAGGCCATGCCTTTTCAAGCTTTCAATTTGACTATAGCAGCGGTGTCAACCCCCCTTGATTAAGGCCATCGATTCAATGCGGCACGCCAGCCCGCATCAGGCCGCAGGTGGCAAAAAAGTGCACCAAACTGGCATTTAACTCAAGATTGTGGTGCGAATGCAACGGATAAGACTTAAGTTTCGCCGCCTCGTCGGCTTCGTCATTCGCCTGCGCGCCCATCACCAGAAAGGCCAGCTTACGCGCGGTCGTCAAGTCGAAGCTCTCGCTCGCAAAAACCATCCGGCCATTCGTGGTCAGCACCACCGGCCCTTCACTCGTGTTGTAGATCTGCTCGGTCCTGTCGGCCTCGTCATTCGTGTCCCGCATTACGTTGGAATACTTCTTTCCTAACTCATCGGCATACATCCGAGTAAAGGCCTGGGCGGCCTGCGGTGATTTCCATTGCGACAGATAAAAGAGCGCCACTGATGCGGTCGAATTTTTCTCCGCCTCCGTCTTCGCCTTCTTGCTTTGCACCGCATAGTAGATCCCGCCATCCCATGCCGGAGTTAGCGCCGACGACAGCTCTTGGCCGCCGAAGAGCTCTGTCAACATACGGACATCCAGCTGCCCCATCACGCCAATATCGTAAGGCTCATAATTTGCATCCAGCAGCGGATGCACGTCCGGCATCTGCAAAACAGGCACCTTGCGCCGGTGCAAATAGGCACGCGGGTTCATAATTTCGTAACTTGAATTTGGCGGACGGTCCAGCACTCCGGCAAACGCGCCAGCCTGCCCTTCGTCCTTCAGCACTGTCTGCTCAAACTTCAGCCCGTCCTGATAAGGAAACAGTATCGATTCCTTTAGCACCAGCGGCGCGCGCGCCAGCACCGGCGAATCCGATGTGTCGCTCGCATCCGCTACGTTGTCCACAATGTCCGGAGCTGTCAGCAGGCTCTTGCCGGAAGGCGCGAGCGCGTAATCCAGATAGACAGCCATGGCCTGGCCTTCCAGCACGGCCTCGCGCGCTGTGTCAGACTCGTCCGTGCTGATGTGCTGGTTGTCTTCCTTTACATTTCGCGAAATGTCATCGCTGGTATCGTCTTCCCATTTATCCAGATCAACATGCTGGTCCTGCAACGCGTGCGTCAGCTCATGCGCCAGCACCGGCTTCTGCGTGTCCGGAGTCGCCCAGTCCAGCAGGTTCACTGTCTTTGTTTTGCTGTCGTAATACGCCTCAATCTGTTCCGTGAGCAGCTGCAACAAAAACGGACGCAGTTGAAAGTCCCGGTCCAGCAGACCGAACTTCTTCAGCACAATCTCCGAGCGCTCCATGCGCTTTGCGTCCTTGTCATCATTCATTTTTTCGACAAGATACTTCTGCACCGCCTCGCGCGTCGTCAGCTTACGCTTCACTTCATGCTTAATCGGCAGCTTCGTGTCATTGGAGGCAAATTTCAGGATCACGCCGACAGAATTAAACAGCTCTTTGGCCTGCGCCGGGGTGATATGCATGTCCTGCGGCGTGGCTTTTGGAACGGTCGCGCTGGTCGGGGCCTGGGCCGCGCACATTCCCACCAGTACCGCCATTACCAGAGCTAAGTTCTTTGCCGTCTTCATTTCTGGCGTCCTTCCCATCTCCAACCCGGCCTCACATCCAACGCTATAATCTTCTTATGAACGAAACGCCGCAAATTGACGAAGCCGGACTCACGCCGTTGGCCACGCTCATCTCCGCTCTCGACCTTCAGATGCATCTCGGACGGATCTCACCTCGTGTCTTCACTGAAACCGAGTCCGAGTTGGCCGCACTGCTGCATTCCGCCGCCGTCTACGATCTCGGATATCTCACGCGCATTCGCATTACCGGAGAAGACCGCGTCCGCTGGCTCAATGGCATGGTCACCAACACCGTGCAGGCGCTTCCTCAAGGTTACGGCAACTATACCCTGATTTTGAACGCGCAGGGTCGAATACAGGGCGACGGATATGTCTACAGGGCCGCTGACCACATTCTCTTTGAAACCGACCGTGCTCAAGCGCCGCGTCTCCTCGCCCACCTCGACCATTTCATCATCATGGACGACGTTGAGCTACTTGAGTTAGACGCAGAAACCACGACTCTCGGTTTGGCCGGCCCTCAAGCTCCGGGGATCCTGGAATCCCTCAATCTGCCCATCCCGGAAACGATGGGCTTTGTCACCGCTGAACTGCAAGGCATCCCGATTACCATCGTTAACGCCTACAGCGTGCTCGTTCCTCGATTCGAGATTTGGCTTGACGCGAAAGATATTGCCGAGGTCTGGCGCATCCTCACCGAAGTCGGCGCAACCCTGGCAGGCTTCGCCGCGCTCGAATCTCTTCGCATCCTCGAAGCCACGCCGCTTTACGGTGTTGATATGGGCGACCGTTATCTGCCGCAGGAGACCAACCTGACCCGCGCGCTCAACTTCAACAAGGGCTGCTATCTCGGGCAGGAAATTGTCGAGCGCATCCGCTCACGCGCCACCGTCCATCGTACTCTGCACCAGTTCGAGCTGAACGGCCCATTGCCCGCGCCCGGAGCCGAGCTTCGCGCTGAAGGCGACGACAAAGCCATCGGCGGACTCACCAGCGCCGCGCACTATGCGCTCCCCGGCCTGCCGCGGACTTTTGCGATAGGCATGGTTCGCATTGAAGCGCTGGAGCGCAAAGCCGTCATCACATACCCGGGAGGACAGGCCGTGCCGCTCGACGCCCCTCCCGCACTTCCCTGAAGAGAAAAGGACCCATGGAAGAGAAACCACCAGCATTTACCGTCACCGACCGCCGCAAGTTCACTGAGGAAGGGGATCGACGCGACGAAACAGCCGACGCAGCCGAGCAGGAATCCACGGCCGAGCGCTCCGACTCATCGGCGCGCGTCATCAACTTCCCTAAACCGGAAACAGTGAAACCCGCTGAACCGGCACAACCTGCACAACCTGCGGAAGAGCCGGCAGGGCCGTCAGCAAAGGAGTCTGCCGATCAGCATGCCGCCTATCAGCAGTCTTCGAGCGAGATTGACAACATGCTGCGACAGGCCGATCCCGGCACCACTGCCACGCAGGAAGTGACCTTCGAGCACGTCATCCAGTCCATCTATCTCTCCGCCATTATGGCCATGGGCGCGGGCACAGAGCAGGGACAGCAGCCGCGCATTGACATCGTAGGCGCGCGCCAGAGCATCGACATGCTCGCGGTTCTACAGGAAAAGACGAAGGGCAATCTGACCGATAAAGAACAGCAGTTGTTACAAAATGCCCTCTTCGACCTGCGCATGATGTTCGTCGAAATCACCAATGCCATCGCGAAATCGGCCCAACAACCGCCGCCAAAGAAGAAGTGACTGCTCTATTCGAATTGCTGTCATCCTGACGCTGAACGGAGTGAAGCGGAAGGATCTGTTTTCACAACCTGTAACAAAGGGTGCCCCATCCTTTCGCGTAGTTTGCCAAAGGATGGGAGACCGCAACTCTCAACTAAGACCAAATGCAAGCCACTCTCACCATCCTCGGAAGCGGAACCTCCATGGGCGTTCCCACGCTCGGATGCGAATGCCGCGTCTGCACGTCGCCTGATCCGCGCGACCGCCGCACACGCGCATCTGCCGCCATTCAGTGGGACGGCCACTGCATCCTCATCGACACCGGTCCTGACTTTCGCGAGCAGGCCATGCGCGAGAAGGTCCGCAGCATCGACGCGGTCCTCTACACGCACGCCCACGCCGACCACATCCTCGGCCTCGATGACCTGCGCCCACTCACCTTCCACCACCCCAACGGACACATGCCGCTCTACGCCGACGAAGCCAGCGCGCGCACCATCGAAAAGGTCTTCGACTACACCTTCTCCACCGAATCCAAATACCCCACGCGCGCTCGCGTCAAAATGCACCGTATCGAAGGCCACGAGTCTGTCGCCATTCATGGGGCCAGCTTTCAGCGTGTGCCTTTAATTCACGGTGAACAGGAAGTAGCCGGCTTCCGCTTCGGCAGAGCCGCCTATCTCACGGACATGAATGCGATTCCCGATGCCAGCCTGCCTCTGCTCGAAAATCTCGACGTCGTCATCATCGATGCACTGCGCAAGAAATCGCATCCCAGCCACGCCAATATCGACGAGGCCATAAAGTGGATTGGAGTCCTGAAGCCGCGCCGCGTCTGGTTTACCCACATGTCGCACGATCTCCACCACGCCGATACCGAAAGAGAACTGCCGCCACACATCCGCCTCGCCTATGACGGCCTGCGCATCGCCTTCGAGCTATAGCCATGCAAATCTTCCGCGCGCTCGACCAGATACCCGCCAGCTATGGCCCAACTGTCATTGCCATCGGTAACTTCGATGGCGTTCACTGCGGTCATCGCTGGATCATCGAGAACGCCCGCAACCGCGCCCGTTCGCTCGGAGCAAAGTGCATCGCCGTCACGTTTGACCCGCATCCCGTCCGCATTCTGCGCCCTGAAGTTGCGCCGCTCCTGATCACCACCATGCCCGAGCGCCTGCGGCTCCTGGCGGAAACAGGTCTCGACGCAACCGTCGTCCTGCCCTTTACCGAAGAGTTTTCCCACACCCCGGCCGAGTCCTTCGCGCGCGACATCCTGCGCGATGGCCTTCACGCTGTTGAAGTTCACGAAGGAGACAGCTTCCGATTCGGCTACCAAGCCCGGGCCGGAATTCGCGAACTCATTCAACTGGGCGAAAAGCTAGGCTTTGGCGTGGTCGCGCACCACGCGCGATCTGTGCGCGGACTGTCGGTTTCCAGCAGCCAGATACGCCAGCGCATTGCTGCAGGAGACGTTACCGCCGCCCGCGTCCTGCTTGGCCGCCCATTCTCCATCCTCTCGACACCGGCGCGCGGACGCGGCATTGGCTCTGAGCAGACCGTACCCACCATCAACCTCGCACCCTACCAGGAATTGCTGCCTGCCAACGGCGTCTATATCACCCGGATGAAAATTGGCGAAGGGTCCGACGCTCGGGTCTTCAATGCAGCAACCAACGTGGGCAATCGTCCGACCTTTGGTGCGGACTCGTTCGCCGTCGAATCCCATCTCCTGGATTTCCGCCCCATGCCTCTAACTGAGAGCACGCCCCTCGAACTCACTTTCCTCAAGCGCATCCGCGAAGAGAAACGTTTTCCCTCCCCAGAAACGCTCAAGACACAAATCCTGCGTGACGTGGCCCACGCCACCCGCTATTTTCACCTTATGCGAATAATGCAACGATAACCGGATCTCTGTACTGACTTGCCAACCCTCCTCTTCCGTGGTTAAGCTTCGGTGTTTTGGTGAAGGTTCTTCCGTCAAGGAGACCCGAATGCTCAGAAAACTGTTCTTCCCCTCACTTGCTTTCACCGCACTTGCCCTGATGGCGTTTACCTCTTCAGCCCAGCAAAGAAATTCCGACATCGAACGCTTTGATGCTTACGGCGGCTTCGCCTACTTCACAACGCCCGACCTTAACCTCGATGAGCATGGTTTTCATTTCCAGGCGGGATACAACCTGACCCACTCGATGGCTCTCGGATTCGACTACTCGAACGTAACCGGGCACAACTCGCTTACGCCAAATCTGCTCACCTTGTCGGGCCAGCTCCAGGTCCAGACTGCGCTCAATGACCTGGCCCTTGCGGGCCTCCTCCCACCCGGCTATCAGCTTTCTGTGCCTACCGGCGCAAGCACGCAAACCTTTGCCGCCGGACCGGAGTTGACTATCCGGCACTTCGTTCCGGTAACTTTCTTCGTGCGCCCTGACCTCGGCGCCATTCGCGAGGTCGCCCGCCTGCACCCTGCCGACCCCATTGCGGCGCTCATTGTCCAGGGACTCGCTCCATCCGGAACAAAAATAAGTTGGGCCAGCTTCTACGGCTTCGGCGGCGGCATGGACTGGAACGCATCGAAGCACCTGGCCCTGCGCGTACAGGTTGACGAGGTCTACAACCACCTCTTCAACGACCTGCTCAAGGACGCGCGTTGGACTACCCGGCTTTCTATTGGTCCGGCCTTTCGTTTTGGCGGCCCGATCCCGGAAAAGAAGTAGTCTCGATGGGATTGTCATCCTGATCGAAGTCATTGATAGCAATGGAGAAGCGGAAAGCCTATCCTGAGCGAAGCCGAAAGCGGACCTGCGGCTTGATTCGTCTGCAAGTTATAAAGAACTGCTAACTGGCCTTCTTTTTCCGCCCGCCCATCTTCACCGCCGTCTCGCGCTGCGGGGCCTTCTTGCCGCCAGCTTCTTCCTGCTGCTCCATACTTTTCTTCAGAGCGTCCATAAGGTTGATGACAGGGGCCAGCCGCTTCTTGGGATGCTTTTCTGACTTCGGCGCCATGCCGGCTTCCTTCTGCTCGACCAGAGCTTCTACCCGCGCCTGATATTCGTCTTTGTATTGATCCAGATTGAACTTTCCCGTCAACTGCTTCATGAACTGCTCGGCGAGATCGACTTCCGCCTTCTGCAGCTTCAGGTCCTCGCCATCGTGCCCATATTCAGCAATCTCGCGGACTTCAGCGGGATAGTAAAGCGTATGCAGCACCAGTCCCTGGTCATAAGGGCGGATCATCACAATCTGCTCGCGCTGGTGCAGCGTGATTTTGGCGATTGCGCCCAGTTTTAGCTGCTGCATTCCCTGCTGAATCAGGGCATAGGCGCGGCGGCCCGGGTCCTCGGGAACGGTGTAGTACGAGGTCTGGTAATAGATGGGGTCAACATCGCCCAGCTTGACGAACTGCTGAATCTCCATCGATTCCGAAGATTCGGCTTCCAGAGTCTTCAGTTCGTCTTCGGACACGAGCACATAGGTGTCTTTATCAACTTGATACCCCTTGGCTATTTCGCTGCGCTCGACCACGCGCTCGTCGTAGGGGCAGTAGAGCTGCTGCTTTACCCTGTGCCCGCATTCCTTGTGGATTTGGTTGAAGCTGACATGCTCCTCGCGTGCCGCGACAAACAGGCGGATGGGCACTGAAATCAGCCCGAACGAGACATAACCTTTCCAAACCGTAGACGCCATAGAGAGAAACCTCAGCCC
>NZ_DASQIX010000095.1:0-23652 GCF_035631355.1 Alloacidobacterium sp. | reverse complement strand
TGTCGGATTATTTTCTGTGGCCCACAGCAGCGCGAGCGGGACAGGCATCTTCTGCGGAATTACAACGTTCGGCGGCAGGTCAGGCTGAACTAGTGTCTGTGGCGCAGGCGTCAGTTGTGCTATGTGGCGGGAACCGGAGGGCAGCGACGGGCGGCCACCACCGCGCGCAACCATGTGGCTGACGGCCTTTGGCTTCACATGGATGATGCCCCCAAACGAAGCCAGTTGGACTTTCGGGGTTGGCCGCCGCAGATTCAGGATGCGAACCGTATAGCGCTCTGCCCAGGGATCAACAACCTTCGGCGCGTGTCTCAGGCAGGCAGCGATCCCAATCATCGCGACACCGTGCAGAAGCACGGACATGACTGGGCCGGAGGGTCTCCAGCGTGATAGCTGCGGTTCGCCGAATAAAGTGATGGTCTGGGAAGACCCCATCATCGCGTAATCCCCCCAACCCTTGACACTGGAGGCTCCCTTTGGCTGATTTCTTAGAAGGTTCTGCTCTCTGCAGATGCAATTCTGAGGCCAACCTGTATATATGTAAGTCTCTGAAAAGGGTTGGCTCAGGCCGAGGCGCGTGTCTACAGGGCTACACATGTGCAGCTAGTGGATACAGACGTTCACTATTGCCTCTGCTCCTTACGCCCTAAATCCAAGATTCCGCGCTAGGTAAAGGCAATTTCCTTTTGGCACGACAATTGCCGGTAATGCATACGCAAATCCCCCAGGAGGCTGACCGGCTCTTTACCGGGTCAGCAGGAGTTCAAATGAATCGAAGATTACTCACAATTCTCCTGATCGCTTTTGTTATAGCTCTCGGGTGCAGCTTCGTTGTGTACCGCTTGGTCGGTAACCGTATTATGGCGGCCGCGGCGCAGCCCAGAGCTACAGGGGTGGTTGTAGCGGCGAATGACATTCCGTTAGGGGCTGTTCTGCGCGCTACCGACTTGACCACCACGCAAATGGTAGGGCCTTTGCCTAAGGGCGCAATTCTCAAGCCGGAAGATGCTGTTGGCCGTGGTGTGATATCGAATCTGTATCAGGGCGAGCCGGTACTGGATAGCCGTCTGGCGGCGCCAGGCGCTGGCGGCGGACTTGCCGCTACCATCAAAGCGGGCATGCGCGCCTGCGCGATCAAGGTGGATGAGGTGGTCGGTGTGGCGGGGTTCGTCACACCGGGCATGCGTGTCGACGTGCTGATATCGGGAGACCCTCCAGGCAGCAACAATACAAATTCCGGCCAGGGCACCCAGGTGAGAACGCTTCTGCAGAACATCGAAGTTCTTTCGGCGGGCACAGACATCCAGAAAGACAACCAGGGCAAGCCGCAGCAGGTGCAGGTGGTGAACTTGCTGGTGACGCCGGAGCAGGCAGAGCTTCTGAGTCTGGCCAGCAACGAGACGAAGATCCAACTTGTTCTGCGTAACCCGCTCGACACGGCGGAAGCCAATCCGCCGGGGTTGGCCATGACCAGCCTCTTTACAGGCGCAGCAGCGCCGGCGCCAAAGGCAAAGTCTCCGCGGCCCACGGTTCACAAGGCTTCAGATGTCTATGTGATCGAGGTTGTAAACGGGACAAAACGGAGTGAAGAAAAATTTGTCTCGGGCGAGGAAAGACAGTGAAAACGCGAATTGGAATTGTAGTACTTGGTTTTGGCCTTTGGTTCTCCGGATTTCAGTTGGGGCTTGTGCTCCAGGCACAGGTTCCAGCTTCCCCAGTGCGGGCGATGACAGCCGCCAGTTCTGACTCCACGAATGATCTGTTTGTCGCAGTAGGAAAAACCGTCCTGGTGGACACAGAGAAGCCGATTACTCGTGTTGCCATGGCCTCCGGCGACATAGCCGAGGCATCCGCGGTAAGTCCATCCGAGATCATGGTGAACGGCAAGGCTGCAGGCGAGACTAGCATGATCATCTGGGAAAACGGCGGTGGTCGCCAATTCTTCAATGTAAAGGTCCGTCCCTCATTTGAGGCTTTCAACGAACGCATGGAAGGGCTTCGCCGCGAACTGAGAAGTGAGTTCCCCGGACAAGCAATACAGGCGAGCGAAGAAAACGGCACCATCTTCCTTCGGGGAACGGTGAAAGATCTGGCTAGTTCAGATCGCGCGGTAGAGATAGCGTCGACCGTAGGCAAGGTTGTCAACCTTCTGTATGTCAACGTCCCACCACCCGAGCGGCAGATTCTCTTGAAGGTACGCTTTGCCAGCTATGACCGAAGCTTGAACAGATCTTTAGGCATAAACCTGTTTAGTCTGGGCGCCGCCAATACAATCGGCAGGGTTACGACGGGGCAGTTTTCTCCGCCATCGATTACTCAAGGAAGCGGTTCCGGGAGCGGCTCAGGAAGCGGCTCATCAGCAGCCACAGCAACTTTGTCAGACCTGCTCAATATCTTCGTTTTCCGGCCGGATATAAACCTGGGAGCAACCATCCAGGCACTTGAAGAAAACAACGTGCTTCAGGTTCTGGCCCAGCCCAACCTGCTGGTGGAAAATGGCAAGCAAGGCAGCTTTCTCGCAGGTGGACAATTTCCGTATCCCACAGTCCAGGGATCGACGGGCGCCGGTGGTGTAGGGGCGGTCACGATCGCATTCAAGGAGTTTGGCGTGCGTCTCAATTTCATCCCTACAATCACGCCGCGAAATACTATTCGTCTTCAGGTCGCGCCGGAAGTCAGCTCGCTTGACTATGCCAATGGCATAACGATTTCTGGGTTTACAGTTCCCGGCATTGACGTGCGCAGAGTAAACACGGAAGTGGAATTAAAACAAGGGCAGAGCTTCGTGATCGGCGGCCTGCTTGACAACCGCACCACCAAGACATTCCAGAAGATACCCTTTCTGGGCGACGTTCCCGTTCTGGGAAAGTTCTTCCAGTCGATTGCCACTACGAGATCGAACACTGAGTTGATCGTTATTGTGACGCCCGAGATCATAGCACCAATACCGGCTGGAGCAGCGCTGCCGGGGCTGAAGTATGGCGATAAGTTCCTGCCTCCAAACTCCGGCGAATCGATGGCAAATCCCGGGCCGGAAGTCACAGGGGCCAAGCCTCTGTCGGCCTCTGCCGAGTCGATACCGGTTGAGAAGCTGGTTCAAAGTATGAAACCGGAACAGCCGCTCACCATCGACAGCAACATGAGCGCGGGAGGCGGCACAATTCCAATACCTCAGAATAGTCCGCAGCAATGACGAGGATTTCACAATGGGTCCGCCGTCTCGGGCGAGGGGGTGAGTCCAAGCCCGATCTGCGGTTGAAGGTTTCGAATCTTACGCGCCAGTCTGTGCTTGCTGGTTGCCTACAGGTCGCCGACGATGGGGAGAAGCGCAGAAAAGGGCTGCTCGGGCGGGACTGTCTCTCCGCCGAGGAAGGTCTCTGGATTCTTCCCTGTGAAGCGGTCCACACCTTTGGCATGCGGTTCCCGATCGATCTCATTTATCTGGATCGCCATAACCGCGTAAAAAAAACGAGAAGCAACGTTGTCCCGTTTCGTTTATCGGCCTGTCTCTCCGCGCACTCGGTCATAGAGCTGCCTACGGGCACTGTCAGCAGAACGCAGACGCAGGCAGGGGACCAACTCGAATTCTGTGCTGCCGAATTGTCAACTGACCGCGATTTCGCGGAGATTCTGAGCGCGGATAAGCATATAGCCAATTGGATAAGGCGTAAATGTTGAGATGGTCATCCTGGGTGTAACAAGAAAGGCTGTTTCTCTGCTCCTGATAATGAATCTCTTTCAGTAGCATCTCGATCTTTGCCCACGTATTCTTACCCATTTCCGAGTTCTGCGGACTCGAACTGAAAAACAGATCCATTCGCGCAGTGTTCATAAGAACCTCCCTTTAAGAGCAAGCCTACAAATGCCAAACCCTGTATACGCGGCATATCTCCGTTACTGGTCTTGTATACAGCCGTTAACAGCGCCCATAAGATAAGGTCCCGTAAATTACTGATTTACTAGGGTGAAAGAACGCAAAGGAAATGGTTATCAACTTGCCTGTAGAGAGGTTGCTCGGCTGGGGCCGGGAAATAACTCTATAAGGGGAACTCAAGTGAAAGATACATTTCTGAAGTTGTCTGTCAAGCTTCAGAGCTTCATGATGAGAGAAGAAGGTCAGGATCTGATCGAATATGCTCTCGTTGTTGCTCTGATCGCCTTTGCAGCGGCTGCCACGATGAAGACACTGTCCAGCAGCATTAACAATGCATTTGCAGGCATTAGTAACTCTCTCAACACCTATGCTCCGTAACCTTGGAATAAAAAAGGCATGAACGATGTTCTCCCCTTGTTCCTGCCGGGAGAGATACGTAGAAGCACCAAACGCAGAAGCGTGCTCTCCCGTCCCAGGAGTAGGGGAGACAAATCATCGCTAAGTTGATTAGGAGATACAGTCGTGATGCAACACAAAATGCTCAAGTTCTACATAAAAATACAGAGCCTGATCATGAGAGAAGAAGGTCAGGATCTAATCGAATATGCTCTCGTCGTTGCTCTGATCGCCTTCGCAGCGGCGGCCACCATGCAGTCGCTGTCCAGCAGCATCAATAATGCATTTAGTGGCATTAGTAACGCGCTCAACACTTATGCTCCGTAATCTTGGATTAAAAAGGCACGAACGAGTTCCCTCCTCGTTCCTCCGGGAGAGATGCGGGGAGTTGAGCACGAAGTATAAAGAGGCTTCGAAGAGATAAAGTGTCTCCACTAAAAGGGAATCCAAGGTAGATAGCGTTTGATGCTAAGGGTTAAAGTTCTCAGAACCCCTGGTTAAAGACTAGTTTTTGTCCTGCCTCCAGAGGAAGCATCGTCAAATAACCTCCATATCTAAATAATGCGTAGGGGTTGATTTATTCAAGCCTTCAAACTATGATCTCGTCACTTATTCCCGAACGCGGCGGCACCTCGCTAATGTTGGTCGAAGGTGGCCTCACCGTGATTGCAATTGCGGTGGCGTTCTGCTTGCCCAAGCTTGGCGCTGCGTCGTTTTCACGCATCGATAAGGCATTTGGACGGCTGGCGCGACAGCAAGGCCTGGCTGTAATAGCCACTGGCGTTGCTGCCCTTTTATTGCGTCTTGCCATCCTTCCAATAGTGCCGATTCCACAACCGTTCGTTCCCGATGACTTTAGTTTTTTGCTTGCGGCGGATACCTTTATGTCCGGAAGGCTGGCTAACCCGACTCCAGCAATGTGGGCGCATTTTGAGAGCATCCATATCACGATGAAGCCGACGTATATGTCCATGTACTTTCCTGCAAATGGCTTAATCCTGGCGGTAGGCAAAGTGCTTTTCGGGCATCCGTGGTTCGGCTCGTTGTGCATGATCGCATTGATGTGCGCAGCGCTCTGCTGGATGTTGCAGGCATGGCTGCCGCCAACCTGGGCCTTACTGGGTGGAGTCTTGGCAATCCTGCGCCTGGGCTTATTCAGCTACTGGATCAACACATACTCAGGCGCTGCCTCCATATCGGCTTTGGGCGGGGCATTAATACTGGGGTCTTTGCCCCGATTCATGAGGATGCCGCGCCTTCGCTACAGCCTTCTCATGGCGATAGGTGCGATCCTGCTGGCTACTAGCCGCCCGTATGAGGGCATTCTCCTCTGCATGCCTGTGGCAGTCGTTCTGGTGCGGTGGATTCTTGTCGGAAAGCAAAGGCCAACTCTATGCGTACTCGCCCAGTGCGTTGCGATTCCACTTATGCTTGTAATCGGCGCTGCCATCTGGATGGGTTATTACGACTACCGCGCCTTTGGAAGCCCACTTACTCCGCCTTATAAGATCGATCGCGCCACCTACGCTGTAGCGCCCTATTATATCTGGCAATCCCCGCGACCCGAGCCCGCCTACAAGCATAAGGTCATGCGGGACTTTTATTCTCATTATGAACTCCTCGACCTTGGAAATCTTCAGACCCTCTCAGGGTTTTTGCCGCAAACACTCTTTAAGGGAATAAGAGGCGTGCGTTTTTTTACCGGGATTGTTCTGCTGCCTCCATTCATCATGTCACGGCGTGTGCTTAAGGACCGCCGTATTCGCTTCCTGTTAGTGTCCGTAATTATTCTCGCACTTGGGATGGCTATAGAAATATTCCTGCTCCCACATTATATTGCACCATTTACAGCAGCATTTTACGCGCTTGGCCTGCAGGCGATGCGTCATCTTCGGGTCTGGAGGCCCGGCGATCAGCCTGTTGGCCTAACATTAACGCGGCTTATTGTGACAGTGTGTTTTCTTTTGGGGGCGCTGCGGGTATTTGCCGAGCCACTGCGTTTTAGGCTCCCTGAGAGCTCAAGTTCTGATTGGCTCTCCGAATGGTATGGACCAGGCAAATTCGGAGTTGCGCGTGCGCAGATTGAGGAAAAGCTAGAGAACTTGCCAGGTCCACAACTCGCAATCGTCAGATATTCACCTAGGCACAACCCAATCAACGAGTGGGTCTACAATGCGCCAGATATCGACAGGTCCAAAGTGATCTGGGCGCGTGAGATGGACGACGCCAGCAATCTCGAACTAATTCACTATTACAAAAACAGAAAGGTCTGGCTGGTGCAGCCGGACTTGCAACCTACGGGTCTGTCTGCCTATCCTCTGCCTGAGACGGATACCACAAGGGCAACAGATTCCATTTCCGCTGCAAAGAATGGAAAGAAAGCGCAGCGGGGAGGCTGATTTTATGATCAACGGAAAACGCATTGCGGTGGTGATGCCCGCATACAACGCTGCAAGAACACTGGAGAAGACGGTGCGCGAGCTTCCCGACGAGGTTGACATCAAGATCCTCGTCGATGACGCAAGCACAGATGAGACGGCGATGCTGTCGGAAAGCCTCGGAGTGCGCACCTTTGTTCATGACGCCAATTACGGCTATGGGCGTAATCAGCAGACCTGCTATCGCGAAGCGCTGGCAGCCGGCGCGGACATCGTAGTGATGGTGCATGCCGACTATCAATATGAGCCGAAGCTGGTATCAGCGATGGCAGGCATGGTCAGTAGCGGCGTGTATGACATGGTGTTGGCCTCGCGCATCCTCGGTGGCGGCGCAATCCGCGGCGGGATGCCAATTTATAAGTACGTTTTCAACCGGTGTCTGACGGCATTTCAGAACTTATTTCTAGGAATAAAACTGTCGGAATATCACACCGGCTACCGGGCATTTTCACGCAAGCTGTTACAGACGCTTCCGTTACTCGAAAATTCTGATGATTTTGTCTTTGATAACCAGATGATTGCTCAGGCTGCCATGTTCGGCTTCCGAATTGGCGAGATATCGTGCCCGACTAAATACTTTGAGGAAGCTTCATCGATCAACTTTAAAAGAAGTATGAAATACGGATTTGGGGTATTACGGACGACGGCCCGTTATGTGGCGCACAAAGCAGGGGTTGTGAAATCGCCACTCTTTGACACGACGGGAAGAAAAGTGACACTGAAATACTACTCAGAGCCTTTGCATAGCCTCGATACCCTGGGCCAGTCAGCGCCCACAGTCGCGCAGTGAGAACGCGAAGATAGCTGTAGACGAGTCCTCATCATGATGTCGGTTTCGGCTCCAGAGCAGCGCGCTTCGCTGATGATGATTGAAGGCGCCTTTACCGTGATTGCCATCGCGGTCGCGTTCTGCTGGCCCAGATTTGGGAACACCTTCTTCAAGTGCTTCGAATGTGCTTTTGGAAAGCTGGCGCGCAAGCCACGCCTTGCTGTTCTGACGGTTGGTGCTACGGCCCTTCTGTTGCGGCTGGCAATGCTTCCGTTTTGCCCTATACCCCATCCATGTCTGGATGATGATTTCAGTTTTCTCTTAGCGACTGATACGTTTAGCTCCGGAATACTGACCAATCCCACTCCGGTGATGTGGAAGTATTTTGAGAGCATCCACATCACGATGAAGCCGACGTATATGTCAATGTATTTTCCGGCGCAGGGGTTAGTTCTGGCGGCGGGAAAGGTGTTGTTCGGGCATCCATGGTATGGGCAATTATTCGTGACAGCGTTAATGTGCGCTGCCATCTGCTGGATGCTGCAGGCATGGCTTCCTGCAACATGGGCGCTCGCCGGTGGAATGATCGCGGTTTTACGTCTGGGTCTTTTCAGTTACTGGATCAACACTTACACAGGCGGCGGTTCAATTGCAGCATTAGGTGGAGCTTTAGTGCTGGGAGCGTTACCCCGGTTTATGAAGAGGGTAGAGCATCGTCACGGCATTATGTTGGCAATCGGTGCAATTCTGCTTGCGTATAGTCGCCCTTACGAAGGCCTTCTCCTTTGTCTTGCGGTAGCCGTTGTTTTGGTGCGGTGGATCTTTTGGGGTAAGAACAGGCCAACAATACGTTTGGTCTTTCGCCGCGCAGTGTTTCCGCTTGCCCTGATTGTGGCTGCAGGTGGATGGATGGGGTATTACAACTATCGTGCGTTTGGAAGCCCCTTCACGCCTGCCTACAATGCCGATCGCGCCACATATGCAGTTGCCCAACATTTCATCTGGCAGTCGCCCCGCCCTGAACCGGTATATCGATATGCAGTTATGCGCCGGTTTTATGTGGATATGGAATTCAGCTATTTTCGAAAGCTAAAGACGATCCATGGTTTCTTAATCGAAATCCCCGCGAAATTGCTACAGGGCCTGGCTTTCTTTTCCGGCATAATACTACTGCCACCGCTGATTATGCTACGACGCGTAGCTGCTGATCGTCGTGTACGTTTTCTACTGATTTGTGTGCTTCTGATGGCAGGTGGGCTACTGATAGAAACCTGGCTTTTCCCACATTATGTAGCACCTTTTGCGTGCTGCATTTACGCGCTTGGGCTCCAGGCAATGCGCCATTTACGGGTCTGGAGGCCTGATGGGAAGCCATTTGGTGCTGCGCTTGTGCGGCTCACATTCACACTATGCATCGTCCTGGCCGGGCTTCGTTTATTGGCCGAGCCGCTCCATATCCCGTTGGCCGATTCACCTACAACGTACTGGTTTGGATCGCGCGATCTTGGTGTTCGTCGCGCAAATGTGGAAAAAGTGCTCGAACAGATGCCTGGGAAGCAACTCGCTATCGTTCGTTATGCGCCGGGCCACAGCGTTTTTGAGGAATGGGTCTACAACGCTGCTGACATAGATAACGCAAAGGTTATCTGGGCGCGCGAGAACGATTCCACTGGAGACCTTGAACTTATCCGCTATTACAAAGATCGGATGGTTTGGCTCGTGGAGCCCGACACCAAACCTGTAAAAATATCGCCCTACATTAATGTTGTGCAGAATGTTGCCTCGGCAGGCAAAACACTGTGCACGGAGAAATGATCTGGTATGACTCCTACTTCTCCACGCCATGACGCCTCGCTGATGTTAGTCGAAGGCGGACTCACTGTTATCGCCATAGCTATTGCGTTCGGCTTGCCAAGGCTGGGTGTCGGAGTTTTTACCCGCATTGAAGAGGCATTTGCACGGCTGGCGCGCAGACAGCATCTGGCCGTCATGACCGTCGGCCTGACCGCGCTCCTTCTGCGGCTGGCCATTCTTCCACTCTGCCCAATTCCACTGCCATTCATTCAGGACGATTTCAGTTTTCTTCTCGCCGGGGACACCTTTGCGTCCGGAAGATTGACCAATCCCACGCCTGTGATGTGGCAGCACTTTGAGAGCTTCCAGATCACGATGAAGCCGACATACATGTCCATGTACTTTCCCGCGCAGGGGGTGGTTCTGGCTGCGGGCAAAGTGCTCTTTGGACATCAGTGGGTCGGCATTCTATTGGTGACTGCGCTGATGTGCGCCGCGATCTGCTGGATGCTGCAGGCGTGGCTCCCACCAACGTGGGCGCTGCTCGGTGGCCTGATCGCCGTCCTTCGGATTGGCCTTTTCAGTTACTGGATCGATACCTATTCCGGCGGCGGTTCCGTCGCTGCGCTGGGTGGGGCATTGGTGCTCGGGGCCTTGCCGCGATTCATGAAGGCGCCGCGGCTTCGTTATGGATTGCTGATGGCGATCGGCATGGTTGTGCTGGCGACGAGCCGTCCTTATGAAGGCATTTTGCTTTGCGTACCGGTGTTGATCGTCTTAGCGAGATGGATTCTGAAGGGCAAGAACCGGCCTGCTACGCGCGTGCTCCTTCGAGCAACTGCTGCTCCTTTGTTGCTGCTTGTGGCCGGGATTGCGTGGATGGGGTACTACAACTATCGCGTTTTCGGAAATCCGCTAACCCCGCCGTATAAGGTCAATCGCGCCACTTACGCGGTGACGCCGTATTACGTGTGGCAAGCGCCACGGCCGGAGCCGGTCTATAGGCACGCTGTCATGCGCGAGTTCTATGTCGGCGTGGAGTTGAACACTTTCAACAAAATCCATTCCTGGACAGGTTTTTTACCGCAAAACGTGCTCAAGTGCGCTAGGGGCATGGTCTTTTATTCCGGAATTGTGTTGCTGCCGCCGCTGATCATGTTACGTCGGGTCCTCGCCGACCGCCGCGTGCACTTCCTGCTCTGGTGCATGCCGCTGCTCATCGTGGGCATGTCGATAGAAACGTTCCTTATCCCGCACTACATTGCACCGTTCACTGCAGCGTTTTACGCTATCGGTTTGCAGGCCATGCGCCACTTGCGCGTGTGGAAGCCGGGCGGCCAGCCGGTTGGAATGGCAATGGTGCGTCTGCTCATGACGGCGTGCGTGGTGCTCGGAGTTTTGCGGCTGTTTGCAGTTCCGCTGCACTTTCAGCTTTCGGGCTGGCCCAGCGCAGCGTGGGCCTCAACATGGCATGGTCCTGGTCATCTTGGAATGCCGCGTGCGCAGGTTGAGTCTGAACTGGAACGGCTTCCAGGAAAGCAGCTTGCCATTGTGCGATACTCCGCCGACCACAGCACTTTCGACGACTGGGTCTATAACGCTCCGGACATCGGCAACTCCAAAGTGATCTGGGCGCGCGAGATGAGCGAAGCAGACAATCAGGAACTTCTCCGCTATTACAAAGATCGCAAGGTATGGCTGGTGCAGCCGGATTTACAGCCTGCGGGGTTGTCGCCGTATCCCTTGACTAGCGCACAAACCGTTGCTCAACGCTGAATCGAGCACAATTTTATTGTCTTGCCGCGCACGCGCATTTAGTGTTGCCTGCATGAGATTTTCCATCTGCCTGATTGCTCTCAGTCTTTCTGTTCCTCTTTTCGCCCAAACAGCATCGACCTCTTCCACACCCACTCCCCACGCCATGACGCTCGACGATCTTTTTCGCCTGCAGGATGTGGGCAGTCCCGAGGTATCGCCAGATGGCAACTGGGTCGCGTACACCGTCAGCACCATCGATACGACGGCAGACAAGCGGCTGACGGACATCTGGATGGTGAAGTGGGACGGTTCGGAAGACATTCGGTTGACCTACTCGAACGAAGATTCCGCCAACTCGCCCCGCTGGAGCCCGGATGGGAAGTATCTGTCGTTCACCTCCGGCCGGCCGGGCAAGGCGAAGGGTTCGCAGGTGTGGCTGCTAGACCGGCGGGGCGGCGAGGCGCGGCAGCTTACCGACACGAAGAACCACTTGTCCTACTATGAGTGGTCGCCGGACGGAAAGAAGCTGCTGCTGGGGATTTCAGAGGACAAAGAAGCAGAAGCCAAGGACAAGGAAAAAGACAAGGACAAAGAGAAGGAAAAGCCCAAGCCGATTGTCATCGACCGCTACCACTTCAAGCAGGACGTTGAGGGCTATATCTCTTCGGAGACAACGCCTACGCTGCTGTATCTGTTCGACATCGACACGCACAAGCTGGACAAACTGACCACAGACACGAAATACGAAGAGCGAAATGCCGTGTGGTCTCCGGATGGGACGAAGATTGCCTACGTCAGCAACCACGATCCCGATCCGGATAGGACGACAAACACGGATATCTTTGTCGTAGATGCGAAAACAAATTCCGCGCCGAATAAGCTGACGACGTTCGAGGGGCAGGATGGGGGCCGTCTGGCGTGGAGTCCGGACAGCAAGCTGATTGCCTACCTTCACGGTCGCGAGCTGAAGTATCTCGAATATAACCAGAACAAGCTGGCCGTGGTTCCCGCTGATGGCGGCGAGCCGCGCATATTGACGGAGAAGCTGGACCGCGCCGTTTCTGCGCCCGTGTTCGCGCCTGACGGTCAATCTGTAACCGTAGCTGTGACGGATGACCGTTCGGAGTATCTGGCTTCGGTTTCCCTAAATGACGGTTCAGTCAAGCGGCTGATTGACACGCCGGGAACGGTCATGTCGCAGAACCAGGCCTCAGGCCACACTGCCGTTGTGTGGACAACCGACAAGACGCCGGGAGAAATCTTCGCATTTGAAGACGGCAAGCTGCGCAAGCTGACCACGCATAACGACGCGCTGATGGCGCAGTTGAAGCTGGGTGAGACGCGCGATCTTGAGGCCAAAACCAAGGACGGCGCCGATGTACATGCGCTGCTGACGCTACCGGTTGGCTATCAGGCGGGGCAAAAGTATCCGATGCTGTTACGAATTCATGGCGGCCCGGACGGGCAGGACGCGCACGCCTTCGTGACCGAGCGGCAGCTCTTTGCCGCGCGCGGCTATGCCGTGCTGAATGTGAACTATCGCGGCAGCGCGGGACGAAGCTCGGCCTACCAGCAGATCATCTTCTCGGACTGGGGCGACAAGGAAGTCATTGACCTGCTGGCTTGCGTGGATGAGGCGGTGAAGGAAGGCGTGGCCGATCCCGACCGTCTCGGAGTGGGCGGCTGGAGCTATGGCGGCATCCTTACCGACTACACCATTGCCAGCACGACGCGCTTCAAGGCGGCCATCGCCGGCGCGGGAGTGGGCAATCCGCTGGCTTTCTATGGAGTGGACCAGTACATCATTCAATACGACCAGGAACTGGGGCCGCCATGGAAGGACCTCGACACATACCTCAAGCTCGGCTATCCATTCCTGCACGCTGATCGCATTCACACGCCTACGCTGTTTATGGGCGGCGACAAAGACTTCAACGTGCCGCTGAATGGCGGCGAGCAGATGTATCAGGCGCTGCGCAGCCTGAATGTTCCGACTGAGCTGGTGGTGTATCCTGGAGAATTTCACGGCTTCAGACGGCCCAGCTTTATTCGCGACCGCTATCAGAGGTATTTTGCATGGTATGACAAGTATGTGATGGGGAAATAGTAAAAGCAGCTATTTGCTGCGATTCGTTGTAAGAATCCAGCAGAGTGCGTGACAGGATGCCGGGTGCCCATGTCTCGCAGAGACATGGGATCATTCCGACCTAGTCAGCGGATTTTCGGAACATTTTTAGGAACATTTGTTACTAGTGTGGTTCAAATTTGCTTACTAGTATGGTTCCAATTTGCTCAATAAACACCGTCAGAATCCTGCTTAAGCACTTCCGAGACGCGAAGACATTCAGTTTTGCGAGCTGACGTTCTGCAGTCAGATGTTGACACACATCTTCCCGACCATCTACGTTTTTTGTAGTCCCATTGATTTTCGCAATGAAGAACTGCGGGGGAATTAAATGGGGCATATCACCTTCCTTCAAGCAATTTCACTCATCGAAGAATATGCGTTTCGCACCTGTGAAGCGGTTGTCTTCCTCACTTTTGTCTGGGTCTATGGCAAGCTGGCCGTTCGGCATCTTCTTAAGATTGCCCGACGGGATTGATGAGAGTTGATCCTAAGACTGCTTTGTCAGCGTGTCCGGCCGGGTGCCCCACATCTCGCAGAGATGTGGGAGCAATGCTACTCTCAGAAGTGATCTCCGCAATGCAACAACACATTTCAAATACACAGATTGAGGCCGACAGCCTTACGTCGGGCGCGCGTTTTGTGCGCGCCTGTCTGCGCAAGCCAGTTGACCGCACGCCGGTATGGTTTCTGCGCCAGGCGGGCCGTTATATGCCTGAATATCAGGCCGTGCGCAGACACCATTCGCTACTGGAAATTTGCCGGAAACCGGAGCTGGCGGCGGAAGTGACCATTACCGCAGCGGAAAAGCTGGACGTAGACGCGGCAATCATCTTTGCCGATCTGCTGCTGCCGTTTCAGCCAATGGGCCTTGATTTCGAGTTCCAGGCGGGCGAAGGACCGGTGGTGCATAAGCCTGTGCGAACGCTCGAAGACGTTGCAAGGCTGCGAACGGACAGGGCGTCGGAGCTTGGCTATGTAGCCGAAGCCATCGAGAAAGTGGCCGGGCACTTCAAAGACCGCATCGGTGTCATCGGCTTTTGCGGCGCGCCGTTTACGCTCGCCAGCTACATGATCGAGGGCGGCAGCTCGCGCAACTATGTTGCCACCAAAACCATGATGTACCGGCAGCCGGATGCGTGGCGGTTGCTGATGGACAAGCTCGTCACTGTGTTAAGCGAATATGCGCGGCAGCAGGTGGAGGCGAGCGCTGACGTCATCCAGATTTTCGACAGTTGGACAGGCGTTCTCAGCGTGGAAGATTATCGCGACTTTGTGCTGCCCGTCACTCGGACACTGATACGCGAAGTGCAGTCGTTTGGCGTGCCGGTGATTTATTTCGGCGTGGAGACGGCGAGCCTGCTGCCCGCAATGCGCGAGACCGGCGCGGACGTGCTCGGCCTGGACTGGCGCACTCCGCTGGGCGAAGCATGGAAGTCTCTCGATTATGCCTGTGCGGTGCAGGGCAATCTCGATCCGATCACGCTGTTTGCCGAGCCTGAACTGATTCGTGAGCGCGTGAAAGGGATATTGCGGCAGGCCGGAGGACGGCCGGGGCATATCTTTAATCTCGGACATGGGATTGTGCCTGATACTCCGGTAGAGAACGTGCAGTATGTGGTGCGGTGTGTGCGGGAATTGTCAACGGAGGTGACGCGTGGGTGATCGCGCTGCGGTGCTGCTGCTGGCGCACGGAACTCCGGACAGTCTGGATGAGATTCCGGAGTATCTGAGCAATGTGACCGGTGGGCGGCCGATGCCTGAGTCTGTGATCGCAGAGATACGCCATCGCTACTCGGAGATTGGCCGAAGTCCGCTGACGCGGCTGACGCTGGAGCAGGCGCGGCTGCTTGAGGCCGAGTTGGACGTTCCGGTGTATGTGGGCATGCGCAACTGGCGGCCCTACATCAAGGACGCTGTGCAGCAGATGATAGCCGACGGAATTACGTCGGCTGTGGTGATCTGCCTTGCGCCGCAGAATTCGCGCACCAGCGTTGGCCTTTACAGGAGCGCGGTTGAGGCGGCTGCCGGTGACCGCCTGCGGATTGATTTTGTCGAAGGCTGGGCGGACGATCTGCTGCTGGCCGAGGCTTTTGCCGAGCGGCTGCGTCCGCTGTGGCACAGCCTTTCGGGTGAGATGGGCGATCCTGTTCCGGTGGTATTCACGGCGCACAGCGTTCCGCAAAGAACGGTCGAGCCAGGGCCTGATCAGCCTGCCGATCCGTATGCGGAGCAGGCGAAGCTCACTGCTGAAAACGTAGCCGATTGCGTTCCCGGTTTGCGGGATTGGCGCTTCGCATTTCAGAGCCAGGGCATGTCAGGCGGTCCATGGCTTGGGCCGACGGTGGAGGAGACGCTGACCGAGTTAAGGAAAGAAGGGCACAAAGCGGTCATAATCGCTCCCATTGGATTTCTCTGCGACCATGTCGAGATTCTCTACGACATCGACATCGCCTTCCGTGAATTTGGGCAGAATATCGGGCTTCAAATTGAGCGCCCGCGCTCGCTGAATAGCTCTGTGCTGCTCACAGCGGCTCTTCGTGGCATAGCGCGAAATGGGCTGTTTCGGCTTTCCACCGCTCCCGCGACATCATGAGAATCGCCGTTATCGGCGGCGGCATCGCTGGACTTTCCGCTGCATATGAACTGGCCCGGTCAGGAACGGATTTCGTTCTCTTTGAAGCTTCCGGTCGGCTCGGCGGAATTGTTGAGACAGTGCGCCGCGATGGCTTTGTGGTTGAATGTGGGCCGGATTCGTGGGTGACGGAGAAGCCCTGGGCGCGCGAGCTCGCGATTGAATTGGGTCTCAAAGACGAGATCATTTTCTCGAACGATAAGCAGCGGCGAACATATATTGCGCGAGGCAGGGAACTGGTCGCGATGCCGGACGGCATGCGTATGATGGTCCCCACCAAGTGGGAGCCGCTGCTGAATTCGTCACTCTTCAGTTGGCAGGCACGGCTGGCATATTTGCGCGAGCCGAAACGCGCGGAAGAGCTGAAGGCTACGGTTCCGGGATCAGACGAGTCTGTCGCCAGCTTTGTCCGCAGGCATTTCGGCAATGAAGCCACCGATACGATTGCTGCTCCGCTGTTGTCGGGCGTATTTGGAGGAAGCATTGACCGACTGAGCGTGCGCGCGGTGATGCCTGCTTTCGTGAAAATGGAGCGTGAGCACGGGAGCCTGATTTCCGCTCTGCAGAAGAGTCTTCGCAGTGGTGAAAGTACTTCGGTTTTTACAACGCTCAAGTCCGGACTGCAGACGTTGATTGATCACATGGCCGTTGTCTTGCCTGTTTCTAGTGTCCGTCTGCGAGATGCGGCCACGAAAGTTGAACGAAGTGGCGAGAAGTGGCGGGTTATCGCATCGAGTGGAAGCGAAGAGTTCGATGCGGTCGTCGTTGCGACGCCCGCAGATGTAACGCGCAAGTTGCTCGGTCCTATTGATGCCATGTTCGATGAACTGCTGGCGATGGATGCTTCGTCGGCGATTGTCGTGGCGCTCGCATTTGCGCCGGAAATTGCAAAACGTCTGCGGGTTCCGCGTGGATTTGGGTTTCTGGTGCCGCAAAAAGGCGCTCATAGTCAAGAGCCACCGCTGCTCGCATGCACCTTCGTCGACCAGAAGTTTTCTCATCGTGCGCCGGAGGGCGCGGTTCTCCTGCGCGCCTTCTTTGGCGGCGAGTCTGCGCCTTTGCTGCTTGATTCTTCTGATGATGAAATTGTTACTCTCGCGCGGAAGCAGTTATCAGCGTTCCTCGGGCCTTTGCCTGAGCCGTCGTTTGCCGTGGTTCGGTGGTGGCCGCGCTCGTTGCCGCAATATGCTGTCGGTCATCTGGATCGGATGGAGCGACTGGGAGAACGGGTACGCGACCTACCTGGACTTCAATTGATTGGCAATACGTACTACGGAGTGGGGCTTCCCGATCTGGTCAAACAGGGAAGAGAAGCTGCGCGTCGAGTCGTAAGCAGGTAAAAACCTGTTCACGCGGATTAATTCAGCACAGGCAGGGTTGCTGAATGGAAATGCGAATAAATCTGCTCCGCTGTTTTGCGCGGAACAACCGCCGTTAGCGCCTCCAGATCGGCGCTTTGCACGCTGCGCAGACTGCCGAAATGCTCCAGCAGCCGCGTACGGGTGCGCGCTCCAACGCCGGGAACAGCCAGCAATTCGGAATCGCGGTCGCGCATTTCTCTGCGTTTGCGGTGATAACTGATGGCGAAACGGTGAGATTCGTCGCGTATCCGCTGAATCAGATGAAGCACGGGCGAGCGGCGGTCTAAAACGATAGGGTCGTCTTCCTGACCGTAGAGGTAAATGATCTCTTCGCGCTTGGCGATGGAAGCCAGCGGTTGGCTGGTAAATCCAAGCTCTTCTAAAGCTACCGCAGCGGCATGCAACTGGCCCAAACCACCGTCAATCAAGACAAGGCTGGGCATCACCTTGTTCTCATCGGCAATACGCTTGTAGCGTCGCGTGACCACTTCGCGCATTGCGGCAAAGTCATCCACGCCTTCGACGGTCTTGATCTGGAATTTGCGGTAGTCGGATTTTTTCATCGCACCGTTCTCCCAGACCACCAGCGAGGCAACAGTCTCTGCGCCCTGAATGTGCGATATGTCGAAGCACTCAATGCGACGCGGAAGCTCAGATAGCACGAGAATGTCCTGCAGTGTCTCTTGAATTGCTTTCTGACTCGGCTGCATCACGCGGAAGCGCTGGTCGAAGCTCTGCTTTGCATTCTGTCCGGCAAGATCGACGAGCGAACGCCTTTCTCCGCGTTGTGGCACTGCCAGTTCGATTCGGTGGCCTGTCTGTTGGCTCAACAGATCGGCAAGCGTTACCCGGTCGGTAAAATCAACCGGCACATAAATGGAGCGTGGAACGTATTGCTGGTCGATATAAAGCTGCTTCAGCAGCGCGGAGAAGAATGTCCCAGCCTCAAAAGCCTTCGGGCTATCGGATGGCGCAGCCTCTTCTGACTCCATCATCTCTGGCAGCTCCTCCCAGAAGAATTCGCGCCGGTCGACAATTTTTCCGCCGCGCATGTGGAAGAGGTTGACCGCCAGCATGTCGTTCTCAAAGTGATAGCCGAAGACATCGGCGTCGTCGCTTTCCGTGGAGGCAATGCGCTGCTTCTCCCGCAAATCGGAAACGGTTCGCAATAGATCGCGGTACCGCGCTGCCAGTTCGAACTGCTCGCTGGCGGCAGCAACCTGCATGCGCTCTTCAATTGACTTGCCCAACTCTGCGGTGCGGCCTTCGAGGAACATCTGTGTGTCACGGACTGCTTCGCGGTACGCCTCCGGCGTGGTCAAGCCTTCCACGCAGGGGCCGAGACAGCGCTTGATGTAGTACTGCAGGCATGGACGCAGGTGATAACGCGAAAGATCGACCTTGCAGCTGGGGATTAAGAAACTCCGGTGAATCAGGTCGACTATTCGGTGTGCAAGGTTCCCGGGAAAATATGGTCCGTAATAAACGCTGCCGTCTTTGCGCAGGCGCCTCGTGACGAAGACCTTTGGATAGCGGTCGCCCAGGGTGAGTTTGACGTACGGATAGGTCTTGTCGTCGCGCAGAAGGATATTGAAGCGAGGCTTGCGCTGCTTGATGAGGTTATTTTCCAGCGCCAGGGCTTCGTGTTCGTTATCAACCAGGATGTAATCAAGATCAATTGCCTCGCGCATAAGCGAGCCAGTTTTAGCATTGGCCTGTGACGCCTCCAGCAGGTAGGAGCGCACGCGTGAACGCAGGTTCTTGGCCTTTCCCACATAGATGACTTCACCATCAGCGTTCTTGTACAGATACACGCCGGGACGCGTAGGGAGGACCCGAATTTTCTCCTGCAAGTCCATGACTTGGCCAGTTCCCAGTTTACCGTTCCTTCGCCTGCAACTGGCTTCGCTGGATTTTTGCTCTGATTTTTCATAAACCGCGTAAAAGCTACCGCTCCTGATTGGTTGAGCACTTGATCTGAAGTTGCGGTAATTTCCGTTAAGTATATAAATCTACATCTACTTAATAGACGGAAAACGGTTTGGCAATGGGGTTGCACATCCATTTCAAGTTCGAGGGGAAAGCACGCTTCCCTGAGACGCAGAAATCTGCTTACAGAAGTAAATGGGGTGAACGTGATGACTCGTATCGGCAGAACATCATTGCAGACAGTTTCGGCGCTTGGAGCGCTGTCCCTGCTCTTGGCCACCGGGTGCTCAACGAAGAACTATGTTCGCAGCCAGACGACACCGGTCATTGAAAAGACGAACGAACTGGATGACGCGACCGCGACGAACAACCGCAACATCCATGATGTAGATCAACGCGCGCAGGCGGGTATAACTCAAGCGCAGAACAGCGCCAATCAAGCCAATCAGGCGGCGCAAAATGCGGGAGCCGCGGCTTCTCAGGCAAACCAATCGGCACAGGAAGCCGTAAATCGTGCCAGTTCTCTTGCGAGCGTCGTCGGCAATCTGGACAACTATAAGCAAGTTGCTGATGCCCAGGTTAACTTCGGATTTGACAAAGCTGACCTGACTCGATCCGACAAGCAGAAGCTCGATGATTTTGCCGCCCAATTCAACGCGCAGAAGACCTATATCCTGGCGATTACCGGTGGGACGGATTCGACCGGCCCTGCTGACTATAACTACGCGCTGAGTGAGCGCCGCGCACAGGCCGTGGTTCAGTATCTGGCCTCAAAGTACAATGTGCCGCCGCATCGCTTTTACCTGATTGGCATTGGCAAGGACCAGGAAGTGGCTTCCAACAGCACTTCTGCGGGCCGGGCGAAGAACCGGCGCGTGGAAATCCAGATGCTCTCGAACATGAGCGGACAGAGCGGTACGCAGACTACCGCGCAAGCTACAGGCACAGTAAAGCTGCCGCAGGAAGGACAGGTAAACTCACCGCAGCAATAAAGCCGTAAAAGCAAGGAAACCAACCGCGAACGGTTTAGCCCGTTCGCGGTTTCGTTTTATAGTGCCAATTGCCGGACGTGCGCGGCGCGCACATCGTTTGCAGTGTAGAGCGCGAAAAATGGAGCGCCCTGTGCCGCCGCTTCTACTGCTGGCCGGCCCTTCGCTTCTTCCCGCTCGACCAGGCAGGCCACGGCGATTACTTTCATGCCGGCTTCGCGTGCGGCTTCAATGGCAGTAATGGTAGATGCGCCCGTCGTGCATACATCGTCTACGATCACCACCAGCGCACCTTTTTCGCAGAAGCCTTCGATGAGCTTTCCAGTGCCGTGTTTTTTTTCTGCTTTGCGGACAAGAAATCCGTGAATCATCGGAGCGCCATGATGCTCTTGTGCATACCAGGCGCTCGCTGTCGCCACATTGGAGACAATTGGATCTGCACCCAGCGTCAGACCACCTACGGCGGCCGGTTTGATCTTCTGCTCACGCAGCAGTTCGAGAATGGCGAGCCCGGTCAGGCGTCCGCCTTCGGCATGCAACGTGGTGGTGCGGCAGTCAATGTAGTAGTCGCTCTTTGTGCCGGAGGAAAGCGTGAACTCTCCCAATTTGAATGAGATGCGGGAAAGCAAATGCAGCAGTGCGTCACGATAATTTGTAGGCATCAAGAAAGATTGTAGACTGCTTTCGAGGACGAAGACGCGATGGCATTCAGGGAACTGCTCCTGGCAGAGTTTGATGATGAGATGAAAAAGACACGGAAGATACTTGAGCGAGTGCCGGAAGAGAAATTCGCATGGAAACCGCACGAGAAATCCATGGCGCTCGGCAGGCTTGCGAGTCACACTGCTGACATTCCGGGAAGAGCAGCCAGCATCATCAACACAGAAATTTTTGTGCGCCCGGCCGGTTTTGTAGCGTTTATTGCTGCCTCATCCATGGAGTTATTGGAGCGCTTCACGCAGGCGAGCGCTGAAGGACGCGCTGCCATCGAGAGCCTGCGTGAAGACCAGCTTCCGGTGGTCTGGACTTTAAAATTTGGCGAGAAGACGCTTCTTGAATTGCCGCGCTCAACAGCGCTGCGTATGGTTTGCTTGAACCACATGATTCATCACCGCGCGCAGCTCGGAGTTTATCTGCGGCTGCTCGATGTGCAGGTTCCGGGGATGTATGGGCCGTCGGCAGATGATCAGCATTAGCTGGTCAAACGTTCCAAATGACGGAAGCCATCGGTTTGCAACAGCAGTCCGGCAAAGAGGGTAAAGTTGTAGGCCGCATGCACCACGGTGCTCGCGGCAACTGATTTGAGCCGCAGACGCACCACGCATAGGGCTACGCTCACCAATCCGATGAGCAGCAGAGGCGCCCATGCGTGCGAAACCTGTGTGGCGTGCAGCAGAGCGAACGGAATCGTGGTCAGCACGATGGACAATGGAACCGTTGCCCAGGAGAGCGATTCAGCGGAGAGGATTTCGCGCTTCATGAGCCAGCATAGTGCGTGGATCAGGCCGGGCAGCAGAAACCCGCGGAACGCAATTTCTTCAAGCAGCGGAGCGCAAGAGACGCCAAAGATCAGCATCATCCACGCGCCTAACTGCGACCTCATCATGTCTTGCATGATGGGTGGGTCTTTCGGCATCGGCAGATAGTTGCCCACCAATGTAATGCCAAATCCCAGTGCGAGGCCGAGTCCAAACAGCCAGAGAAAACGCGCTCGCGCAGCATCCAGGTTCCAATGGACGCCATGAGTAAATGGCCGCCGCCAAAAAACGGGGAAGATGATGATGGCCGCCAGAAGAGTCAACAGGTAGGTGAGTGCCTGCGCGGGAATTGCAATTCGCGCGTCGGAAGTCATCAGGCTTAAAAGCGCCTGATAACTTTTGCCGCTGAACAGATGTGATTGCTTTGCCAGAAAGAGACTTAACGCCTCGCCGATAAAAAGCATCGGCACAGTAAGCACAAAGAAAAGCACGGCATGGCTGAGGTGAGGCAGGTCAGAGACTGGAGGGCGAAGCTCGGCAGAAGGCAAATACTCAAGAGGGGCGTCTTCGGACTCTTGCGGCATAGGCGTCAGCGAGATAGGATCGAGCGTCATTGGATCGTCGCTTTCTTCGCTGATTTGCGCCGCTTGGGCGAACTGCCGACGTTGGGACTCAATTCAAGCACTGGCTGATGTTTGGCATAATATCGCTGCAGAAATTCTCCTGTGAATGAACCGCTGGCATGCGAAACATGTTCGGGCGTGCCCTCGGCGACAATCCGTCCGCCGTCTTCGCCGCCTTCAGGGCCGAGATCAATGATCCAGTCGGCGTTGCGAATCACGTCAAGGTTGTGCTCGATGATCACGATAGTATTGCCCAGATCGGTGAGTCTATGCAAGACTTCGAGCAGCTTGCGAACATCATCGAAATGCAGCCCGGTAGTTGGTTCATCGAGCAGATAAAGCGTCCGGCCTGTCTGTCGTTTTGACAACTCGCGGGCCAGTTTCATGCGCTGCGCCTCGCCGCCGCTCAGGGTCGTCGCCGCCTGTCCCAGATGGACATAACCCAGTCCTACGTCAACCAACGTCTGCAATTTTTGCCGGACCTGCGGAATATCGGCTAGAACGGGCAGCGCATCTTCAATCGCAAGGTCGAGCACGTCAGCAATAGAATGTCCGTTGAACTTCACCGCCAGTGTTTCCTGATTGTAACGGCGGCCGTTACATACCTCGCATTGCACATAAACGTCAGGCAGGAAATTCATTTCGATGCGGCGCTGGCCCTCACCTTGGCAGGCCTCGCAGCGTCCGCCGGCGATATTGAAGGAAAAGCGGCCGGCCTTGTAGCCGCGCTCGCGCGATTGCGGCAGCATAGCAAAAAGATCGCGGATGCCGGAAAAGACGCCGGTATACGTTGCCGGGTTTGAGCGCGGTGTGCGCCCAATTGGTGATTGATCGATGCGAATGACCTTGTCGATGTTTTCAAAGCCGGTGATGCGGCCATGCTCGCCTGGTTCTTCGCGTGAGCCGTAGAGCTGTTTCGCCAGCGCGCGATAGAGGATGTCATTGACCAGCGTGCTCTTGCCCGAGCCTGAAACTCCGGTCACCACCGTCATCACACCCAGCGGAAACTTCGCCGTCACATTTTGCAGATTGTGGCTGCGCGCGCCTTCCACAGCAACCCATTTTCCGTTGACCGAGCGCGGCGTGAGTCGATGCAGGATTTTTACCTCGCCCGCTAAATACTGCCCGGTCAGCGATGCGGGAACGCGCATAATGTCTTGCGGCGTGCCTTCGGCTACGACGTGGCCGCCGAGCTTGCCTGCTCCGGGCCCGAGATCGAGCACATAGTCGGCGTGACGAATCGTATCTTCATCATGCTCGATGACGAGGATTGTGTTGCCAAGATTCCGCAGTGATTCGAGTGCATGGATAAGGCGCTGATTATCACGCTGGTGCAGGCCGATCGAAGGCTCGTCCAGCACATAAAGTACGCCGCGCAAGCGCGAGCCGATCTGCGTGGCCAGCCGTATGCGCTGGCCCTCGCCCCCCGAGAGAGTTGCCGCGCTGCGATTAAGCGAAAGATAGCCGAGGCCAACGGCATTCA
>NZ_DASQIX010000094.1:0-2646 GCF_035631355.1 Alloacidobacterium sp. | reverse complement strand
GGACGCGCTCGACCGCATCACCATCCCGCAGGATGTGCTCGATCGCATCGCGCCGACTGCATTGCCGCGATCCTCGATCATCGTCTCGGACGAGCCGCTGAGCCGCGAGACCAACTATCGCACCGAGTTCGTCGCGGTGCTCAGCAATCAGCCCCAGGGCGGCTTCTTGATGCGCCGGCCTACGGTCAATGTCCCCGTTGCGAGAAACCAGCCCCAGGGCGGCTTCGTGATGCGCCGGCCTACGGTCAATGTCCCCGTTGCGAGCGGCAACGAATGGGGCAACAACGGCTTCGGCTTCTTTTACCAGCGCAATTGGAACTCCCAACCTGCCAGTCCGCGCGCCGGCCAATACTATATGCAACAGCGCTGGTGGTAAGACGAGGCCGTGCCTTCCCGACGACCTATACCAGCGGCAGCCTTCTCCGCGACCCGTCCTGCATGTCGATATTCGCCATGTGAGTAGTCGATTATGACAGTTGTCCGATGCCGCTGACGACGCCAGCGCTTTGCAAAGCTATTCTGCGAGCGGGATCGGGTTGTCAGCCGGCGGATCGATCCCAAACGTGTTGGCTGTCATACAGGTCATCGAAAAGCTGCCAATCGAAGCAGTCAACGCCACCAGACTTTCCAACCCCATCGCCTTTTCCGCAGCGGCATAGGTTTCGTCGCTGAGGCCTTTTCTTGCGAGAAGTTCGCGCGCCACGGCCATGCAAGCGTGCTCGCGCGCATCAATCAAGCTGGGATTCCCATGCGCGTTGATTGCGTCAATGACTCCCTGCTCAATGCCAACGGCGAGCGAGCGTCGAACCTGCGCGAACCACGGATATCGAGCGTTCCAGTGCCGAGCGACAACAAGATTCACAATCTGTTGCTCTCGCTGTGACAATGGTCCGGATGACAGAGAGGCCCGCAGGTTTTGGCAAGCCTCAAACAACCTTGGCAAGTGGATATAGGCATAATACGGCCCGCCCACGATGCCGCTGGATTGCTTGGCTGCGTCGTAGACGCGGGCCTGATCTGCATTCATGTCGGCCCGATCTAAGATTGCTATGCGGACCATTCGTTATGCTCCCTCTCTGCTTTCATGCGCGCGCGAATTACCATTGACTTGCGATTCGACGGTAATGCGCCGCGCCTCCCATTGCTCGTCAGGGTCTTCGCCGTTCTGGTTGCACAACTTCTCTCCGAACTGTTGCGGGAAGGCGCGAGGTCTGGAAGATTGGCAACGTTTGCTCAATCACGACGCTTCGATGCTACCGGTTGTTCAATAGCGGTATGGTGCTGCCCCTTAGCATCAAAGACGGTAACTTGTGGATTTGGAAATCTGCTTTTGATCTCCTTATCTCCTTGCTCGCCCGCGATCCGCCGCCGGATGTACGCTGGGCGGGGCCTCAACTAAAATTCGTATGTGAAGGCAAGTATAGCATCGAGTTGTTCCGCGATAGCGGTGAAGATGCCTGCATCGAGAGCATTCTCGTGCGTCGCGATAGCCTCGCCGTCACCCACGCTCTCTACAAAGGAACCAGCGCCAGCGCCGCTGCCATACTCAGTCCAGCCAGAAGTGGCCAGTAATCCGGGATAAGTGCAGAGATTATTAGTACATCCACCGTTGCCTCCATGGTTGTCACCCCTTCAAGCACTCTGCTTCATTGCACAGTATCTAGTTATCACATTGATCACGTTGGCCTGGTCGGAGGACAGCCGAAATCTTGTTTTTTTGAGACAGATAGTTGGTTTCGCGCGCCGCGAGATGAAAACGGCTTAGAGCAAATGTAGGCGAGGTTTCGCCCATTGTGGTACGGTTTGCCAGAGTAGATAATGGCTTTGGGTGTGACAGGCTGAGGCGCGCAAAGGAGGATCGCAATGTTCTTCTTTCAGGAAGGCTTCACCTATCGCAACTTTCTGATGGATGTTCTGGGGATATTCTTCTTCGTCGTGTGGTTCTGGCTATTGATTGTTGTCTTTTCCGATCTGTTCCGTCGCCACGATATTTCTGGTTGGATCAAGGCCATCTGGGTAATAGCTTTGATCTTCTTTTCGTACCTTGCCATCCTCGCATATTTGATCTTTCAGGGAAGAGGCATGGCAGAGCGCAATGTGCAGCAAGCTCAGCAGGCGCGTGATGAGCTTAGGCGCGTGGTTGGTTTCAGCGTCGCAGATGAAATCCAAAAACTCGATGGGCTAAAAAAAGCGGGATCGATCAGCGACGCCGAATTTGCAAGACTCCGCGCCCGGCTCGTCAGCGACGGGGGCGGAGCCTTAGCAGCCTAAGCCCGAAGGGTCGAGAGTTGGCGTGGCCCCTTCAAGGGGCCACGCCAGTCGTTCTGCCGCTTCGCACGCTGGATCGTCACCACGACTCGACAAAATGGTCGGCAATGTAAGAAACAATGGACCTCAGCTAATTTTGCCGGTTCTGAGTAACCACATCCCAGCATAAAATTCGCGCGACGAAGCCCGTCAGCTCATGTAAAAGCTATTTACATGAGCTGGAAATACAGGAGCGATGGCCCACGCGGCTATCACCACGGTAACCTGAAAGAAGCGTTGCTGCGCGCCGCCTTGGAATTGATTGCAAAGAAGGGACCGGCGGGTTTCACCTTTGCCGAAGCCGCGCGGTGGGCGGGCGTGAGCCCGGCAGCACCCTAT
>NZ_DASQIX010000093.1:0-14765 GCF_035631355.1 Alloacidobacterium sp. | reverse complement strand
CCGCCGGGTTGGCGGGCTTTTTTTCTCTACTTCTATTGTAGCAATTCAGGGCATAATTATCGGCCAAATTAGCGGCAGTTTTTGCTGATTGGAATGTGCAGGTTAGGAGATTTCCACGACCGCAAGGGCTTGACAAGGTTTTGCGAATTCATCCGACAGGTGGTTTGCTTTCAGATTCTCTGCGAGGTGCAGGAAGCCGGAAAGTGGTTTCAAATACTTTTACCTCAGGGGCTAAAGCCCGTTTATTTTGTGCTGCATTCGGCATGGCTAGAGCCATGCACTTACGAAACGGTAAGTTGGCAATGTCATCCTGCCTATTACTTCTGCTTTGGCTGGGCACCTCGGGTTTTTCAACTATGGGATATGGGCTCTCATACCCACTCCAGGCTTAGAACAGGCTTTGTCGTTAACTCCGTGACAGGATGGAACATCCCGATGTTCTGCAAAATGGTTCCTATATTCAAAGAGATAAAATAAGCATCTTGTCTGAGATATTCTGTAAAAGAAGTTGGGACACTTCTGATGAAGTTGAATAGGGATTCAAACGATCCATCTCTCCTCACATGCTGGAAGGACATCGCCCGATATCTGGGCAAGGGGGTACGCACCGTCCAGCGATGGGAGCGGAACTTCGATCTTCCGGTGCGCAGACCTAAGGGAATCCATCATAAAAGTCCGGTCATCGCCAATACCCGCGACCTGGACGTATGGCTGAATTCGCACTGGTCAGGTCGAAATGGCAAACACCTGAATGAGCGCGCCCATATGACCGGAAATCGTACCAGAGCTGAAGACCTTATCCAGGTCTCTGAGCGTCTCAGAGCGGCCCACGCGATCCTCCTTGAGGAGGCTGCGCTGGCCCTGGACGAACTCATGCAAAACTGCAATGAGTTGAAGCAATTAAAACCACTCAGAGCTTCACCCCCCGACTTTTCACCTTTGGACGTTAGACAACATTAAGCCGGTTTTCCTGATCTGCACGATTTGCCAACCGGATCGCCTAACCGGCAGAGTTCGTTTCCCAGCAGTTCCAGTTTGCTGCACAGCGCTTTGGCGTCCGTATCATCCAATCTGGCGCGACGCATCCAGTTTCGTGCATTGTCGTAAGCCTGCCGCGCCAGTCGGCGGTTATGCAGGCATTCGCCCGTGGAATTTGCGGCATTGGCGGCCTGTGTAAAGGTGAGGCCGATTTCTGCTTCGATAACCAGCAACCTGGATAGCGCTGTATCGACCTGTTGCCAGGTGGCAATTGAGTCCCTCATAGGGGTCCCTCAGTGTCCGGCAGTCGTCGAATCTATCGACGTAAGGAAAGTAATATAAGACCTGCCGCCTGAAACCGGAGGCTCGGTCTCGGTTTTCAGGTCCTCCAGCCCAGTCAAACAATCCGGCAAGTCGTAGTAATGGTCGGATTCCTGTTTAGGTGGGATGCCCGATGGTGAAAAGCTGTAGCCTTGGCTGTCCCGAATTTTGCAGGAAATAGCTTAAATCCGAATACTTTGCCGCCGCGGAGCTATAATTCTTCTTCTGTTCCCTCCTTTCAGGCGGAAAACGATAGATTTTCCCATCTGCAATCCAGGAACTCATGGTCCCATGCTATGAAAACCTCAAAACGAAACCGCAAAGAAATCGGAACGACACCGAGCCGGACTAAGAAAGAAGTTGTCAAGCCTTCCCATACCGAAGGAAGTCACAGAAGCGGATTTCCCATTGTCGGAATTGGAGCATCCGCTGGCGGTCTTGAAGCCTTTACAACTTTATTAAAGGCATTGTCGCCGGAGCTCGGCATGGCTTTCGTTTTTGTGCCGCATCTGGATCCAACACGGGAGAGCGCGTTTTCGCAAATACTCGCGCGGTCAACATCGATGCCGGTTCTGCAAGCAGTAGACAAGATGCAGCTTGAACGCAACCGGGTCTATGTCATCCCGCCAAACCAGGACATGACAATCAGCGATTCCACACTGCATATCTCGAAGCGTGAAGAACCACGTTCCGTGAATACCACGATTGACATCTTTTTCCGTTCGCTGGCATCGGACCAGGGCAGCAATGCGATTGGTGTGATTCTTTCAGGGACAGCTTCCGATGGAACGCTGGGGTTAACGGCGATCAAGGGAGAAGGCGGCATCACTTTTGCCCAGGATACGAGTTCAGCCAAGTACGATGGCATGCCCGCAAGTGCGATTGCGGCGGAGTGCGTGGATTTTGTTCTCCCACCGGAAGGCATTGCTTCAGAGCTTGCGCGTATACGCCAGCATCCATATGTCGCAGGCCCTTATTTTGAACCGGCCGAGGAAGATGAAAAGGGCACTGATGTATATATGGCCCAGGTCTTTCGCCTGTTGCGCCGCGCCACCAAAGTCGATTTTTCCGAATACAAGCCGCCCACCATTGGCAGGCGCATCCAACGCAGGATGGCCCTGCACAAGATCGAAAAGGTCAGCGAATATGTGGCGCTGCTGCATCGCGACCGCGCTGAGGTGAATGCGCTCTATCAGGACCTGCTGATTAATGTGACCAGCTTTTTCCGCAATCCCGATGCATTCGACACGCTTAAGCAGCTTGTATATCCGGCCATCCTTGCCGCACGCGCCGCGGCATCGCCGATTCGCATATGGGTGCCGGGGTGCTCGACTGGAGAGGAGACATATTCGCACGCCATTTCGCTGGTGGAGTTTCTGGGTGAAGAACGGACAGAAGTCCCCATCCAAATCTTTGGCACGGACCTGAGCGAGACCGCGATCCAGCGTGCCCGCGCAGGAGTCTATAAGGAAAGCATTGAGGCGGATGTAAATCCTCTGCGCTTGCGCCGCTTCTTCCATAAGTCCGACGGCGGTTACCAGATCAGCAAAATGATTCGGGACCTTTGCATTTTTTCTACGCAGAATGTCTTCAGCGATCCGCCTTTTTCCCGCATGGACCTGGTAAGTTGCCGCAATGTGATGATCTATCTCAGCCAGGTACTGCAGAAGAGAGTCATACCCATCTTTCACTATGCTCTCAATCCAACTGGCTTTCTGATGATCGGCAGCACGGAAGGGCTGCTGGGAGCCGGCTCCGAGTTGTTTGAAATGGCCGATAAAAAACAGAAAATCTATCGCAAGAAACTGGTTACCACGCCCGTCACGTTCGGGTTTTCAGTTGGACATCCGGAACATGATGTGGAAGGGGCCGAAGCTTCGGTGCCCCCTGTCAAGCCGCCGGACACAACCAAGGCGCCTGTTGAGTTGCAACGGGAAGCGGATCGCCTGTTGCTGGCCCGCTATACGCCTCCGGCGGTGGTGATTAACGAGCACCTTGAGATTTTGCAAAGCCGCGGACGCACCGGCACTTTTCTTGAACTTCCGACAGGCAAAGCCAGCCTGAACCTGCTGAAAATGGCGCGACCAGGCCTGCTCTTTGAGCTGCAAAGCGCTATCGATGAGGCGCGCAAGAATGGCGTCGAAGCCAAGCGGGAGAATGTGCATGTCGAAAGCAATGGGCACACGAGGCAGGCGACGGTACGCGTCATCCCGTTCAAAACGCCAGTCCAGGACCAACACAGCTTCCTGATTGTCTTCGAGCTTCATGTTGCCGACTTGGAACCGTCTGACGGGAATGTTCTGCCGCCGAAACCGCTCACGGCAACCGAGCAGTCGGAAAGAGACAAACAGGTGGCGCAGCTGAAGCAGGAGTTAGCGGCAACGAAGGAATATCTGCAATCGATTATTGAAACGCAGGAAGCCACCAACGAAGAATTGCAGTCGGCGAACGAAGAGATTCAGTCGGGGAACGAAGAGCTACAGAGCACCAATGAAGAGCTGCAGACTTCAAAGGAAGAGCTGGAATCAGCCAACGAAGAACTGCATACGGTCAACGAAGAGATGCAGCACAGAAACGAGCTGCTGACGCAGTTAAACAACGACCTGACGAACCTTTTGAACAGCGTTAACCTGCCGATGGTGATGGTGGGAGCTGATCTCAGCGTTCGCCGCTTTACCCCGCAGGCAACGGCAATGCTTGGGTTGATGGCCAGCGATGTGGGCAGGCCTATACCCCGGCTCAAGCTGAAGATTGATGTCTCAAACCTGGAACAGATGATGCTGGATGTGATCCAGCAAGTACAGGCGAAGCAGTATAGAGTTCAGGATCAGGACAGCGACTGGTGCACTCTGCGTATCACGCCGTATCGGACTCTGGATAACCGGATAGACGGCGTCGTTCTGAGTGTGGTCGATAGCGAGGTTTTCGGGGAGTCAGTGAAGAATAATACGGTGGCAAAACGAGGCCAGAAGTCCTCACTCAAGCCAGGTGCTTCAGTAGAAAAAGTGCGCAGGAAAAGATAGGAACTGTCAGCGATGGCGCAGGATATGACTCGTGTCACATCCCGCGCGCGCTTGTCGTCCGAGGGAGGGAAAGAAGCGGAAATTGCTTTCCTTAATCAGGTCTCTGTCGCAAACATGATTCCGTTCAAGCGCGTGAAGCTCAACGATACTGCTGGACGTTGCTACGGTTCTGAAACAATGCATGCAGATGCTATCGAATGTCCTATCAGGATTGCTGCGGATTGCAAATCGCTTATCGTAGAGCTCCATTTCCCGCCTCCAGCCGGGAGCTTTCCCACGGAATTTGAAATTTGCTTTATGACATATATCTCGCATCTGTCCATTGCGATAGCGCCAAATTGCGCCACGGCAAGGAAATTCAGGGCAGTCTTGACAGGATTCTGGGCGTGTTGGCGCTGCGAAACCTAGAGGTTGTGCGAACCCAGATAGAACGGACAGAGGGCAGCGAGCGGGCACTGGCTGCACAGCGGATGGGAGAGTTTGCAGAGTTCCTGGCCGTGCTGTTTCAGAAGCAGGTAGGCGCGAAGGCGCGCGGAGCAGGTTGAGGGAAGCTGCGCGTCGAGGTCCGTCTGCGCGGAGCGGTAGCTGGCGGCCCAGTTCTTCGCTTCGCGTCCGAAGCCGAGGCGCAGAGGCACATGAACGCAGTTCGATGGAATTGCGGCAACGGGTGCGGTCTTGGTGAAGAGCAAAATCTTGTCCGCGGTGGAGTCGCCGACGGTGGGGAATTTTTTCAGCAACTTTTTTGCCTCGGGCATAGGACGTTTCAGAACAGCGCTCATGTCGCCGGCGAATTCGTCGAGGACGCGCGCGGCGATTTCCTTGAGGCGAAAGGCGCTGAGCGCCGGCTTCATGACGCTGGAACGCATGGTTTCGCGCAGCCGGTCGTCAGGCGCGGCGAGGATGGAGTCGGGGGCGAGGCCAATCTTTTCTTTCAGCGCGCGAAAGCCTTTGTCACAGCGCTCGTCGGATTGCGGATAGCCGCAGTTGCGGTGCAGCAGCATTTCGTAAGGGTCTGTGGGATACGGCGCTCTAAGCCGACCGTAGCGCTTCTCGAGTAGCGACAGGATTTTCGTAAGTTGGGCGGAGGGTTTGCTAGGTTTGACTGCGCTGCGCGGCATGTCGGCTTGAGAGGTATGCTAGCACTATTGCGGGCGGACTAAATGGATGTGGTGTATTGCGCAGAAAGCAAGTGGGCCGATCAAGCGCTGAAGCCTGCTTTTCGGGGATATTGCGATTAGGTCCTTCCTCGCCCATTGGATATATCTTTTATTCAGGTCGTTGGTTCCAGAGAAGCTCTCCTTTTTCGTTCCTTTCTGTTTCAAACCGGAATCGACGGTGCCAAGGTATAAGCCATAGCACCCTATAGTAGACAATCACGCGCATTTTTGAGTATTCGGGAATCGCAGAATAGTCTGGGAATGGGAGGTTCTTTGGATCACCGATAAATCCAAGTGTGCACTGAAAAGTAAAGGAGTCGCCGGGTGCAAGCGTGTAAGTCCTCGAATCCCCTGTCCTCATGCGGGCAGGATCAACCTCGCTGCCGTCTGGGTTAGTGACTTGTACGGGCCGGTTGCCGTCATACTTTGTATATGGACTTATGCAATATGCGTGGACATACCTAAGCGTAAAGCTAGTAGTATTCAAGCCTCTGAACGTACTAGATGGAGCGTCTCCGTGAAATTCGGGCCTCATGGATGATTCTCCGGGAAGGTAGGTGCGAACGGGTGATTGAGCGTCAATATTTATGGCATTGGCGAAATTTCCAAACATTCCGAGAAAAGTTATCAATGTCACAGGGATGCTGATGATTCCCGCAATAACTAAGCTCCACGTTATTGCACGAGACACTTTTTCCCGAAGCGGTCGGCTCTGTCTTATCTGAGGTGATTCGGGACGCCAGGTCGGTCTGTCAACTTGGCCCCCTGCGCCATTCCGTTGGATGGAGGTTCCTATAGCTTTAGGACTCTTCGTTGGTCGTTTCTTCGATTTGCTCTTTCGTTTATTTCCCACAGTTGGGCCGAGCCTCAATCCTTCGCACTGGGGCTGCCGTTTCATTGTATGTCGAGATGAGATAATGCGTTCTGATTAAGCTAATCACAGATGATGTCGAAGTCAGCATCGGCAACACTGTAATCTGTCTCGCTGTTAAGTCCACTCAGAGCACTATTGCGCCCTCAATAGCAGTGCCTCTGCTGCTGTAAACCCACACACGTACAGATGTCGGATACCCGGCGCAATTTGTAACCGGGAGCGCGCGGCAATTATCATCGTGCTGAGAACTGTTTCGAAGAACGATCCCCATTTTCATTTTTTGAAGGCAGGAGAAAGAAGAGATGCGAGTTGGTTTGCTTACGGGCGGCGGTGATTGTCCTGGATTGAATGCTGTGATTCATGCGGTGGTGAAGAAGGGAATTCTTCACTATGGCGACGAGTTTGTCGGCTTTACTGAAGGCTGGCGCGGCGTGCTGGACAATACGACGATGCCGCTGACGCTGGAGACGATTGACGGGATTCTGGACCAGGGCGGGACGATTCTGCGCACGTCGCGCACGAATGTTCGCAAGATTGAAGGCGGCATTGAGAAGTGCGTGGCCACGCTGAAGGCCAACAAAATTGATGCGCTGATTGCCCTCGGCGGCGACGATACACAGTCAGTGACCAATGCGCTGGTGCAGGCGGGCGTGCCGGGCGTGGGTGTTCCGAAGACGATTGACAACGATTTGTATGGCACAGACGCGTGCTTCGGGTTTGACACGGCGGTGTCGATTGCAACCGAGGCGATTGACCGTCTGCATACGACGGCCGAGGCGCACAGCCGCGTGATCGTTTGCGAGGTGATGGGGCGCGATGCGGGCTGGATTGCTTTGACGTCCGGCGTGGCGGGCGGCGCGCATGTGGTGCTGGTGCCGGAAAAGCCGATTGATATCGATCATGTATGCGCGCTGCTGAAGTACAACCACGATCACGGGAAGAATTACGGCATTGTGGTGGTGGCCGAGGGCGCGAAGCTGCCGAGCGGCGCGCAGGCCGTGCAGGGCGCGAAACTGGACTCGTTCGGACATGCGCGGTTGAGCGGGATTGGGCAGGCGCTGGCTGAGCTGATCGAGGAAAAGACCGGGTACGAGACGCGGTCGGTGAACCTGGGACACACGCAGCGCGGCGGCACTCCGACGGCCTATGACCGGATGCTGGCGACGCGGTATGGACTGGCGGCGATTGATCTGGTCCACAAAGGGAGTTTTGGGAGGATGGTGGTGCTGCGGGGAACCGAGATCAAGGACATTCCCATTGCCGAGGCGATTTCAAAGAACCGGACGGTGACGGATAATTTCCTGGAAATTTTGAGTGGACTTGAGCCTAAGGTTTAGGTTTTGGTTCAGCTACTGATTCGGAAGGCTAGACATTATGCCTAGCCTTTTCTGTTTGTTATGACAATAGTGTTTGTGTATCGCTTGAAGCAGGCTGCATTTGGAATCAAGTTTGTTAATGGCTGAATGGTTTCTGGGATAAAGGCCAGTATTTACCGCAGGAAACCCGAAGAGAACCGATGATTTGCGGAAATTTCTTGCTTAAACCCTCAGAGATAGGTATAAGCACAGGGCCGGGCCAAAACTGTCTTCGCCCGCGCGTTCTTGATTCATTTTGGAGGGCCTTCTAATGAGAACAGCGGTTGCGCGCATTGAGATTCGGGAAGTGATGGATATTCGGCAGGCGGCGGACTATCTGGGAATCAGTCCGGACACGCTCTATAAGTATGCCTCGGAGAGCTTTATTCCGGCGTTCAAGCTGGGAAACCGGTGGCGGTTCAAGAAGTCGCGGCTGGATGATTGGATGGATTTGCAGTCAGGCAACTCGGTGCAGGTTGAGGCGAAACCACGGCAGAAGAAACCTGTGCGGGCGGCACGGTAAAGTGATGCATCACACGTTCTCTGCATAAAGCTTTTCTGCGGCACGGTTATTGGAAGAGAGAAAAAGCAGATCCTTCGCTACGCTCAGGATGACATCGTTCTTGGGATGGTTCTTTCTTATTCATCATTGCTTGCGCCAGCCTACTTTTACGAACCATGCTTCCCATGCGGCGCGGTTTGCTTGTTCCTGCGTCTGGATTTCTTCGGGCAGGTCCGGACCGGGTGGTGGGATCGGGTGTAGCGGGTTGAGGCCGACGGCGCTGCGGAGTTCGTTGACGCGGTCAGGGTCTTCGAGAGGAAGCGGGCGGCTGAGACCGTCGCGGATGTCGTCGAACCATTGTGTTCCGTAGCGCTGTGGACGGCCTTCTTGTACTGCGATGCGGTCTTCAAGATAGGCGGCTTGCCATGCAGGGAGTTTTCCTTCGGCGGCATGCTTTTGGAGCAGTTGTAATGTCTGGCGCTGGAAATCGGGTTCGCCGATGGCGTGCTGGGCGATGAGCCAGGCTGCTTTGGCGCCGTCTTCTCCAGCAATTTCTTCGTGTGGCCAGCCGTGTTCGGCGATAATTTCGCGGAGGCGCGCGGCGTTCTGGCGGTGGACAGCTTCCATCTCGGGGATGTAGAAACCACCCAGTTTCCCTTCGTCGAGTAAGCGCTGGCGGACTTTGAGGTCGTGATCCTTTAGTTGGATCAGTTCGGCGCGGAGGGCATCGTTCATAGGGCCGGTTTCGGTTTCTTTCCTAAGAAATAAAGCACAAAAGCAAGCACAAGAACTGATGCCGCTGCGGCGAGGCTGAGGACGCGCAGGACAGCGACGGTATATTTGCCCTGGGTGGGGGAGTAGTTGCAGCAATAGATGAGGACGAGGTCAGAGAAGGAGCCGATTTTGTGGTTGCTGGCTTCGACGAGGGCGAGGCGGACGTCGCGCGGCTGGTATTCGACTCCGGAGAGGTATTTAGACATCCGGCCGTCGGGGGTCGCGATCATGATGACGCTGGAGTGGGCGAACTGGTCCATCTTGCCGTCGGGGCCGGGAACGCGGACATAGTGGAAACCGGTGGCCTGAGCGAGGTCGGTGATCGAGGATTGCTGTCCGGTGAGGAAGTGGACGCTGTTGGCCGATTCAGGGTCGTTGAGCATTGATACGAAGTGCTGTTTGGCTTCGAGGGCATCGGCGGGTGTATCACTGGGGTCGATGCTGGCCACAATGATGTTGTAGTCGCCGCCGGGATGCAGACCGGTTTGCCTGAGAGCAGCACCCATGCCGTGGAGGACTTGCGGGCAGAGCATTCCACACTTGAAGTAAACAAGGGCCATGACTGCCGGACGCTGGCCAAAGTAGCTGCCCAGGGCTACGTCGTTTCCGTTTTCGTCGCGGAAGTGGTCGGCGAGCGGAAGTGCGTGGTTTAGATTTTGATCAATGCCTGCGTTTTTCAGATAGGCAGGGGTGGATTGCGCGGATGCCCCGAGTGGCTTGTCGGCTGGGTACTGCTGGGCCGATACGGTTATAGTGCAGAGCAGGAAGAAGAGGGCAAGGAGTTGTCCGCGCGGGGTCACTCTACAGGATACGCTGTTCTGGGAGGCGTGAGAGCAGTTGCCATTTCGTATTCAATGACATTCGGATCGTTGGGATAGGGCTGAACCCTGCCAGTTTTTGCGAAGCCGTTGCGAATGTAAAACTCAATCGCGCCTTTATTGATGCACGTTACAAAGAGGCGTAATTCGCGAAAAGCATGAGATGCAGCCCAGGATTTGGCCGCGTCAATGAGATGGCGTCCGAGACCCGTCTGGCGATGCTCCGGCGCGACCCACATGGAAATGAGTTGGGCGCATCCGGGATTGTCCTCGTCAGGAAACACAGCAATCATGCCACATGGAAGATCGCCGTCTAGCGCGAGAAAGCCAGTGCGATACTCTCCCCAATAACGGATGCGTTGAATCCATCCCGCATCATCGAGCAGCGATTCTTTTGCATAGGTGCTGCCAAAAGCGGAGGGATCGGTTTTAAGTGCGCGGAGGCGGACTTCTTTAAAGAGAAGAGCGTTTTCCGGCGTGATGGGAACGAGTTCAATCGGCATTTTATTTTGATAGCACGGAGTAACTGAAGATGCAGTTTTACCTATGACGGCTGGATCAGGGTTGTGCTTTCCTACCCTTCGCTTCGCGAATGATGGGGCACCCATTTTCGTGCTGATCGATGCGAACCGGGGCCTTGCTTCGCAAGGCAATCAGCGCACCTTCGGTGCGGGTCCCTCGACTCCGCGCTGCGCGCTCCGCTCAGGATGACAATTCAGGTGGGATACAGAGGCTTATTTTTTCTCTTCGTGGTATTCCTGCTCAGTGTTGATTTCCCACAGGCCGCTTTTGTCCATGTTGCCGGCAATGATGTTGTCGACGGCGGTCATGGCGGTGAGCATGGAGTGGTCCTGATTGTTGTATTTGTGCATGCCGTTGCGGCCTACGAGAAAGAGGTTCTCGAAGCGGTCCATGTAGTGGATGATGTCGTCAAAGCGGTCGTAGGTGCCGAAGTAGGCGGGATAGGTTTTTGGCACGCGGACGACGTGGGCGTCAAGCACGTCGGATGTTTTGAGGATGCCGATCTTTTCGACTTCTGCGATGGCGAATTGCTTGATTTGGTCGTCGGACATGCGCCAGAGGTCGTCGGTGTCGTAGCAAAAGTATTCGAGGCCGATCCATACTTTGCCGGGGTCGGCTACAAGGTAGGGGCTCCAGTTGTTGAAGATTTGCAGGCGGCCTACCTGCACGTCGGGCTCCTGGATGTAGATCCAGGTGTCTTTTAGCGGTGAGCCGTCGGGTTCTGCTACGGAAAGTTTGTTGACGAGCAGACCGACAGTGAGGAAGTCGCGATAGATGAGGCCGTCGCTGATGGCGCGTATGTCTTGCGGCACTGGCGTATCGAGACTGTTGATCAGCTCGCGCACGGGCATGGTGGAGAAGACGTAGTCGGCTTCGATGCGGATTGTTTCTCCGGATTGGCTGGTGGCTTCGACTGTGGTGATGCGGTTGCCTTGAACATGCAGCTTGGTGACGCGCCAGCCGAGTTGGACGCATCCACCCTTTTCTGTAACTAACTTTGCTACATATTCCCAAAGCTGGCCGGGACCGTACTTGGGATAGAGGAATTTTTCGATGAGCGAAGTTTCGGTTTCTTTCTGCGATATGTCCGCTGACTGCTTGCGGCTGAAGGTTTTTTTGAAAAAATGCGCGAGGGCAGTGCGCAGCGACAGGCCCTTGATGCGCTGCGCTCCCCAAGCTGCGCTGATTTGGTTGCAGGGAACGCCCCAGACTTTTTCTGTGTAGGACTTAAAGAAAGTGCGGTAAAGCTCATTGCCGAAGCGGTTGATGAGGAAGTCTTCGAGGGTTTTTTCCTGCTTGCGCGGAAACAGCCGGGCGCGCAGGTAGCCGATGCCAATCCTGACCATCCGCCCCGCGCCTAGCTGACGGATTGTAGTGCCGCTAAGACTAAGTGGGTAGTCAAAAAAGCTGCGGAGGAAGTAGATGCGGCTCTTGCGCTGACGGACGAGCATGACGAGGTCGGGATCGGCTACTGGTTCGGCTGCTGAAACTGTGCGCTCTTTGTTCTGGTAGCGGATCGAGTGGTCGCCTTCATCGTTTGTTTGTGCGCAGACGGGCATCAGGTCCGTCCACCAGTTCATGACACGGTCGGATTTAGAGAAGAAACGATGACCTCCGATGTCCATGCGGTTGCCGTTGTAGCGCACGGTGCGGGAGATGCCTCCGATTTCGTTGCTGGCTTCGAGGACAATGGGCCGGACGTTGGAGCGGCGCAGGAATTCGAGCGCGGCGGTAAGGCCGGCGGGGCCGGCTCCAATAATGATGGCTGTCTTCTGTTCGCTCAATGTACGCGCCGAACCAATCTATCCTGTTTATTTTAATGGACGAGGGAACCGGATTCAGGTCGACTGCAACCTGCCAGACAAGGAGCGTATCTTATTGCAGGTAACGTCAATCGCTGGAGATGAGTGATGAATGCAACGAAATTATGGACGGTTTTTGCAATTGGAGTAGCGGCGGGCGCGGCAGTGGCTCTGCTCTATGCGCCGCAGACGGGCGAGCGCACGAGGCGGCAGGTGCGTCGCAAGCTTGAAGACGCTTCGGACTATGTAAAAGATACGGCGGAGATGATCGGAGACCGCGCGGGCAAGGCTTACAAGAAGGGAAGAGGCGCGGTTGAGGATGCGCTTGACTCAGCCGGCGATATGTATGACTCGGCGGCGAAGCGGGTGCAGCAGATTGTGTAGGGTTTGATTTGGGTTCATGGTTTCCCATCCCTATCGCAAAAAGCGCGATAGGGATGGGGCACCCGCTTTTCGTGCTGATTAATGCAAAGGGCGGGCCTTGCTTGCGCAAGGCGAGAAGCGCACCTACGGTGCGGGTCCTTCGACTGCGCGCTTCGCGCTCCGCTCAGGATTACAATGCTTGATTAATTTGCTGGTAGTGGTTTGAGCTTTACTGTCTGGCCGGTGCGGACGGATTCGCGGGCAGCGTCAAGAATCTGCATCACGATCATGTTGGTGTCGAGGGATGCCTGGTCGCCGTCGGGATTCAGCGTACCGTTCATTACAGCGGCGAGATAGTGCAGCGAGCCGTCCTGCGGTGGCGTGAGCGGGTCGGGTGTGATTTCGCTTTCCTGTTTTTCTCCTACATAGCGAAGGCGCAGTTTATTGAGACCAACGGTGATGGCGTAGCCCTTGTTGCCGTAGATCTCCGAATCTTTGCGCGAGAAGGTCCAGTTCCATGAAGGCATGAGCACGGCCTGCGCGCCCGGATAGCGAAGGATAATGGTTGCGTCGTCATCGACGTGTGGGTAGATGTCGGGCTTGTCGGTTTGTGCAACGGCGGTGACGCTGATGGGCGTTTTGCCGTGCATCCACCAGGTCATGAGATCGGCGCCGTAGCAGCCGAAGTCGTAGAGCGCGCCGGCGCCGTTGGTCGCCGGGTCCGTCAGCCATTTCAGGAATTCCGGCTGGACGTTGATTTCCTTTGGGCCTTCGTGGCCGTCGTGGATGACGACTTTGCGAACGTCTCCGAGCTTACCCTGATTGATGAGGTCGTAGACGGCTTTGTTGCTGGAGTACCAGGTGGTTTCGTAGTTGACCAGCACATGAATGTGGTGCGCTCGAGCAGCGCGACGGATGGCGAGTGCGTCGTCGAGTGAGATGGTGAGGGGCTTTTCGACCATGACGCTGAGGTTGTGTTGCGCTGCCGCTTCGATAACTTTGCGGTGGTCGCCGACGGATGTGTAGACGAGCAGGGCCTGCGGATGCTTCGCGGCTACGACTTCGTCGAGCGTGTTGTAGAAGAGACCGGGATCGAGGTGGAATTCCTGCTGATACCGGTTGGCCAATGCTTTGTCGGATTCGACGATGCCGACAAGCTCGACTTCATGTTGCTGTGGGAATTGGTGCAGGAAACCGGCGATGTGTCCGTGCTCGAGGCCATAGATGGCTACCTTGAGCGGCGTCGAAGATGATTGCGCGAAGCTGAGAGCAGGGAAGAGGAGGCAGACTGCGAGGGCGGGCAGGAGTTTGAGTAGTCGCATGGTATCGATTCCACGAGAATTGTACAAAAACAGCTTCAAGTCTGGTTTTTCTGTAAATTAGGAGAGATATTCCGCGGGCGAAAGGACTCTTCTCTCCTGTATTAGGGTAGCTGTTGTGGCTACAGCCTCAGCAAACCAGCAAGACGATCTTATTTCTCATCTTTTTTACTGGCCGAGGCGAAAGCAGGGCCTTGCTTGCGCAAGGCGTGCGGCGCACCTACTGTGCGGGTCCTTCAACTTCGCTTCACTGCGTTCCGCTACGCTCAGGATGACAATTCGGTGGTGAGCGCTCTGCGGTACATCGAATTGCCACTCGTATTCAGCGGATGGTAGCCTCAAAGGGAATCATTCTTGCAGTCTTCATTTTTCTTATCTTGGCGGGAGATATCCAGGTACATGCAGAAGACATATAACGGGAAGCCCTTGCCCACGGATGGCGAGGCAATCAAGTATGCGGACGGAAAATATCAGGTTCCGGACCATCCGATTGTTCCTTTTATTGAAGGCGATGGCACGGGGCGCGACATCTGGCGGGCATCGCAACGTGTGTTTGACGCCGCGGTGGAGAAGGCTTACGGCGGCAAGCGCTCGGTGAAGTGGTTTGAGGTTTATGCGGGTGAGAAGGCGTTCCGCGAATTCAAAACCTGGCTGCCGGATGAGACGGTGAATGCGGCGCGCGATCTGCGCGTGTCGATCAAAGGGCCGCTGACGACTCCGGTGGGTGGCGGCATCCGATCGCTGAACGTGGCGCTGCGGCAGATTCTTGACCTGTATGCCTGCGTGCGTCCAGTGAAGTATTACCAGGGCGTGCCTAGCCCAGTGAAGTATCCGGAGAAGCTGGATGTGGTGATCTTCCGCGAGAACACGGAAGACGTGTATGCGGGCATCGAGTTCAAAGAGGGAAGTGCTGAGGCTGCGAAACTGATCAGTTTCCTGAACGACGACATGCTGAAG
>NZ_DASQIX010000092.1:0-3271 GCF_035631355.1 Alloacidobacterium sp. | reverse complement strand
TTCAGGTTGCGGATGAACAACACCTGGAACGGGGCCATGAGCGACGGCGTCTGCGCGCGGTCGAGGGCTTCAAAGATGCTGGTTTCAGCGAGATCGATGTCCGACAGGCAGAAGTCGCGCAGGTCAGCGGGAACATAGGCTTCGAGTACAGCGCGTCGGCAGCGTTCGTAGAGAAAGATTTCGTCGCCAATAAGGACGTATCCGGGGCGCAGCTTATTGCCGCGGAGCTCGGCGAGGAAACGATCCGTGGAGGCGAAGCTTGCTCCCATTGCCTAGATTATCTCCTGTTGCGAGAAATGCATTTCACCGCAGAGGATGCTGAGGTTTCGCGGAGGTGCTGTTGATTTTGAAATCTTCGCTCCGCGAAAAGAAAGCAGATCCTTCGACTACGCGTTCTACGAACGCTCCGCTCAGGATGACATCGTGGTTGGGGTAACCGTCATGCATCAGAAGGACTCCAGAATATCTGAGACCAGGGCCTGCGCAAAGTCACGAGAAAGGCGCTGGACTGCGGCGGGGTCTTCCTGGATGAAACTGACCAGGTCCTGCGTGGTCTGGTATTGCTGGCGGAAGCTGTAACTCTTGTTCTCGTAGAGGACGCGCTTGTCGCGATCGAGCACCTTGACGCTGGCGCCAATGGTGATGAGGTAGCTCGACGACTGGCCGGTCTGGATGTTGTAAGTGAGCGGAATGACCTGAAAGTTGTTGATGGAGCCTTCAAGAACAGCATCGCCTGCATCGGGATGGTCGGTTGCGAGCACTCTATATGGGGTGCGGCTTGTGAATTCGCGAATTACCGCGTTTGTGAATGAAACTTCCGTGTGGAAGGACTGTGTGTGGTTGGCGAAAGTCGGAACAGCCAGCGTATGCACCGTATTTGGCAGGTGCGCGGCGGAATTGACCGAGTGATAGCCGCAGCCGGCAAGCGCGCAAATCCAAGCCAGCGACACAACGAGAGAGAACCGAGGCATTCTGTGACATTTTCTCATTTCAAACTGGCCAGGTTCGCAATATATTGTTGCTACCCATTTTGTTTTATTGACCGCGGCGTGGGCGATGTATGATGTCTGCGTTCGGAGGGCCCAGAACGTTGCCACTGAATCGTTTTACTTTTGTTTTTAGCGTGCTTTTGCTGTGCTGTTTTAGCCTTTTTGCCGACGATAATATTCCATCCGCTGCCTGGACCATCCCTATTGGGCAGGCGCCTCCCAATCCCGGCGGGCGCAAGCCCTCGCTGCCAACGAATATCGACGACGGTTTCTGGCAGGGCGCGCCGGTGGGAGGGTTCGGAGCGGGCACGTTTTCGCGCAGTTACCGGGGCAACTTTGAGCGGTGGCATATGAAAGCTGGTGTCCATAAATATGCCAATGTACCAGGCGACCAGTTTGCCGTTTTTGTGCAGCCGGAAGGAGGCACGGCGAAGGCGGTAGCGCTCTCCACTGGCAAACCGCCGGATGGATCCCTCTCATCCTGGAACTGGTCGTATCCCGCCGGCGCGGGTGAGTATGCGGCACTCTATCCCAAGTCGTGGTTCGCCTATGACCCGGCGCAACTGAACGGCGTGAAGCTTACAGTCGAGCAGTTTTCGCCCGTGCTGCCTAACAACTATAAGGAATCGAGCTACCCGGTCGCGCTCTATAACTGGTATGCAGAAAACCCAACCGACAAGCGCATGACCATCTCCGTATTATTTTCCTGGACAAATATGGTCGGCTGGTTTCGCGACACGTCAAGCGGCTTTAACGGCGCACTCAGCAATCAGGACAGAAACCGTTATGTTTCTGAAGACGTATCGGGCGAAGCCGGCGTGTCGTTGCAAGGCATTGTTTTCGACAGGCTGCGCACGGGAAATGTGCGCGAAGAGTGGGATGGTCAGTTTGCAATCGCGACAAGGTCTAGTCCGGGCGTTGAAGTGACTTACATGACCACGTACTACCCGCAGGCCATGGGCGATGAAGTCTGGACTCCGTTTTCCACCGACGGCCGGTTGCCGAGCGCAAGCCTGGACGTTGCCAGCAGCGGCGAGCAACTTGCCGGCGCTATTGCAGTGCGCTTTACGCTCGATCCGCATGAAAAGAAGCAGGTTCCCATGGCGCTGGCATGGGACTTCCCGCTAATTCAGTTTGGAGGAGGCCGCAAGTGGGTTCGCCACTACACAAAGTTCTTCGGCGCGGAAGGTACCAACGCCTGGCGAATCGCGAAGGCCGCGCTGGAACACGACGATGAGTGGAGCAAGGCTATCGACGCGTGGCAGAAGCCGTACATCGAAGACGAATCGAAGCCGTTGTGGTTTCGCGGCGAGCTTTTCAATGAGATGTACATCCTCGCCGACGGCGGAACAGTGTGGGCACACGAATTGGATGGAATAAGCAACCCGAACCATTTCTCGTCGAAGGACGAGGACACCTTCAGCTATCTGGAATGCTTTGACTATGTTTACTACGGCACCTCGGATGTCCGCTTCTACGGATCGTTTCCGTTGATTCGCTTCTGGCCGGAGATTGAGAAACAGGTTATGCGTCAGTACGCAGACACGGTCCAGGAGAGTAATCCACAGAAGTACCTATGGCTGTGGCAGGCAATGCATGAGCACAAATTCGCGACCATGGAGCGAAAGGTAGCCGGGGCGGTGCCGCATGATCTTGGCGCACCGCAGGAAGACCCGTTTGTAAACGTAAATCAGTACAACTATCAGGATGTATCGAACTGGCGCGACCTGAACAGCAAGTTTGTGCTGATGGTGTGGCGTGACTACGTCTACACGGGCAGCAAAGACCTCACCTTCCTGCACTATGAATGGAACGGCGTGAAGGCAGCTATGGAACACCTGCGCCAGTACGACACCGACGGCGACGGGCTGATTGAAAATGGCGGCTTCCCTGACCAAACCTACGACGACTGGATCGCGACCGGTGAGAGCGCCTACAGCGGGGGGCTTTATCTCGCAGCTTTGCGGGCGATGACTGAGATCGCACTGAAGGTCGGCGACCCCAACACCGCCAGCGAATACAACGCGCTCTACCGGCGCGCACAGCTGGCATACATCACCAAATTATGGAATGGGAAGTATTTCGATTACGACACGAGAAGCGAATACCGCTCCGACATCATGGCCGATCAACTGGCAGGTCAATGGTACGCCAACCTTACCGGCCTCGGCGAGTTGGTTCCTAAGCGAATGCGGCTCTCCGTGCTGAAGACGGTTTACAACAACAATGTGCTGCTCTTCGGCAATGGAGAGATGGGGGCAGTGAATGGCATGGGGCCGAAA
>NZ_DASQIX010000091.1:0-9465 GCF_035631355.1 Alloacidobacterium sp. | reverse complement strand
GGGAACGGAGCCAAGAGGCTCCAACTTCAATACGTTGGTTGATTGATAGAAAATGAAAAAGCCCCGAAAGGATCGGGGCTTTTATTTGCAAAGCTCTTGAATCACAAGAGACGTTAGATCGATCACGCTTGAGGTTTTGGCGTGAGGCGGATGAAGCGCTCGCCCAGCGTGTCCCATTCAGACAGCAGCCATTTGGCGCGTGTGCTGCCTGTTTTGCTGGCGTGCAGCGCGATCAGGTTGCGAATGGCAGCCTGGGCTTCGGCATCCAGTGCGTCGCAGCCTTCAGCGTGGAGAAAGCCGCGGTGGTAGCGGGCTTCGCTTAGGAACTTGTCTTCCTCGTCGAAGACCCACGCAGTGCCTCCGGTCATGCCCGCGCCGAAGTTGATGCCGGTATCGCCGAGCACAGCGACGAGACCGCCTGTCATGTACTCGCAGCCGTGGTCACCCACGCCTTCGACGACTGCAACCGCGCCTGAGTTCCGGACCGCAAAACGCTCGCCTGCGCGTCCTGCGGCAAACAGAGAGCCGCTGGTAGCGCCGTAGAGCGCAACATTGCCCAAAATCACATGGCGCTCACTTTCACGCGCGGCGCGGCCCTGTCCGCGAAGAATAAGCTCACCACCGCAGAGGCCCTTGCCAACAAAGTCGTTGGCCAGGCCTTCGAGCTCAAGCGTCATGCCGGGAGCAGCGAAGGCGCCGAACGACTGCCCGGCAACACCTTTCATGCGAATGTCAATCGGGGCCTGCGGGGCAACGCCGTAGTCCTGAAGCAAAGCCAGTTCACCAGAAAGACGCGCGCCCAGGGTGCGGTCTTCGTTGGTAATATTGGCTTCGAGTTCGAACGGAACGCCGGCCTTATACGCGGCGATGGCGGGCGAAACCCACGCATCGTCGATGGGCGCATGTTCTTCCGGACGCAGATTGCGCTTTCCCTGCCAACTGACAACGCCTGCAGTTGAAGCAGCCAGCAACGGCTTCAGGTCGAGTCCGCCAACCTCGCGCACCTGATCGAGCAGGTCGGTGCGTCCTATGGCAGCTTCGAGTGAAGGCAGACCGAGCGTCGCCAGCAGCGCCTGAATATCGCGCGCCAGTTCCTCGAAGAACTTCACCACATGCTCAGGCCGTCCGCGGAACTTTGCCCGCAGATCCGGACGCTGCGTGGCGATGCCCGTAGGACAGGTATTGAGATGGCATTGTCGCGCCATATCGCAGCCGAGCGAGACGAGCACGGCGGTGCCCATAGCGAATTCGTCGGCGCCGAGCATGGCGGCAAAGACGACATCGCGCGCTGTGCGCAGGCCGCCGTCAGTACGGAGACGGACACGTCCGCGTAGCCCGTTCTGGATGAGCACCTGCTGCGTTTCCGCCAGTCCAAGCTCCCACGGATTGCCCGCATACTTAATGCTGGAGAGAGGCGACGCGCCTGTGCCGCCGCTGTGACCCGCGATGACAATATAGTCTGCGTATGCCTTGGCGACGCCTGCTGCCACGGTTCCCACGCCCATTTCGGAGACCAGCTTTACGCCAATCGCAGCCTTCGGATTGACGCGACGCACGTCATGGATAAGCTGCGCGAGGTCTTCAATCGAGTAGATGTCATGGTGCGGTGGCGGGCTGATGAGCTGAATTCCCGGCTGTGCATGGCGGAGGCGCGCAATCAGCTCGGTGACTTTGTGGGCGGGAAGCTGTCCGCCTTCGCCGGGCTTTGAACCTTGCGCGATCTTGATTTCGATTTCCTCAGCGTTCATCAGGTATTCCGCTGTGACGCCGAAGCGGGCCGACGCCACCTGCTTCACCTTGTTGTTAAGCAGATGCGCAGGAACGTTGACGCCGTTGAGCGGTAGTTCACCTGTCGGATCGTAGACGGCGCGGTCTTCCCCGCCCTCTCCTGTGTTGGAGCGCCCGCCGAGCATGTTCATCGCAGCAGTGATGGTCTGATGCGCTTCGGGGCTGAGCGAACCAAGAGACATGGCGCTGGCGATGAAGCGCTTGTAATAGTTCTCGGATGGCTCGACCTGCTCGACGGGCAGTGGGTCGCCCGCCGGACGGAACTCCAGTAGATCACGGAGTACGGTTGGTTCTTTCTCGACAGCGATGCTAGAGAAGGCGGTCCATGCCTGCCCCGGTTCCACGACTGCGGCGGCGTTGCGCGCCGAGCCTGAGACGGTCTGAAGCAAACGCACGGTCTGCGGCTGCCAGCCGTGCGGCTCGGCCTTGTCAGTCTTGCGGAAGCGCACCCAACCGTAATCCGGCAGGTCTTTGACCGCCGTCGCGGTGGTAACAGGCGCGTCGCCTGCGGTGGGATCGTCGCCGTTATTGAAGCTGGTTGTCCACAAGGCGCGGAGTGGCCTTTCGAGTTCAGCGAAACCCACGCCACCGAGCGGAGCGGGCGTTCCGAAGAAGCACTTCTCGACTACTTCATCATTGAGGCCGATGGAGTCGAAGAGATGCGCGCCGCGGTAGCTGTCCACAACAGAGATGCCCATCTTGGACATGATCTTCGCGAGGCCAGCGTCGAAAGCGTGCAGTAGATTCTCTTCGCCTTTTTCTGCATTCTGGGAACGCGCGGTTTCAAGCGCGAGCCACGGGCAGACCGCGCCCGCGCCCATGCCGAGGAGCACCGCGCTGTGGTGCAGGTCGCGGCAATCGCCGGCTTCGACGGCCAGACCAGCGCGGGTGCGCTCACCGGCGCGAATCAGCGCGTGGTGCACTGCGCCGGTTGCCACCGCCATGGGAATGGGAATCGACTGCTGATTGCAGCTGCGGTCGGTGAGCAGCAAAATTGCCGCACCGCCCCGCACGAGATCGATGGCCTTCGCGCAGAGATCTTCAACCGCGGTGAGCAGATTGCAGGCCGGGTTAAAGACGCAGTCGAGAACGGCTAGAGGCAACTCATCAGTGAGTCCGTGCTGGCGCGTGCGCAGAGCCTCTACCTGTCCCAGTGACAGAAACGGTGACGATAGTGAAAGTCCGGGGAGGGCTGCTTTCTTATTCAGCAGGCTGGGCCAGGGGCCGAGACGTGTGTGTAGCTGGATGACGATTGCTTCGCGCAGCGAATCGATGGGCGGGTTCGTGACCTGGGCGAATCGCTGGCGGAAATAGGCATAGACCGGACGCGGCGTTCGCGCCAGCGGGACCAGCGGCGTATCATCGCCCATCGACCAGACGGCATCTTTGCCGTCGCTTGCCATCGGCTGCAGAATCATGCGCACGTCTTCGCGCGTATAGCCAAAACCAAGCTGAAGGCGCAGCAGATCGGCGGAATCCATCGGCGCTACGGGAGTATGCGGATCGAGCGTGGTTTCTTCGAGCAGGCTCTCATATTGAGGCGCGGCATCATCGAAGATTTGTAACAGCTCATCGTTTTCGTAGAGCTTGTGCTTCTGGATGTCGGCGACGAGCATTTCGCCGGGACCGAGACGTCCGCTGTGGATGACTTTTTCCGGATCAAGATCAACCAGGCCAGCTTCGGAGCCGACGACGACGAGATCATCTTCAGTCACGAAGAATCGACAAGGCCGCAGGCCGTTACGGTCGAGCGCTGCGCCGACAAATCGCCCATCAGTAAAGGAGATGGCCGCAGGCCCGTCCCATGGTTCAAGGCAATCTTCGTTATAGGTGAAGAAAGCGGAGTTGCCCTTATCCTCAGCGGGAGGCAACAGCAGACGCACAGATTCAGCAATGGTGCGTCCATTATTGGCGAGCAGCTCAAGTACTTCATCAAGGCTGGTTGAGTCCGAGCCGTCAGGCGAGAAAATGGGCTTCAGATCCTCCGGAAGCGTGGCGGAGCGGGCGTCAATGCGCGCGCGGTTGCCCCACACGGTGTTGATCTCCCCATTGTGCGCGAGCATCCGGAACGGCTGCGCGCGGTCCCACGAGGGGGCCACGTTGGTGGCGTAGCGCTGATGAAATACGGCGAATGGCGTGACGAATTGCGGATTGGAAAGATCGGGGTAAAACTCAGGCAGGAGACGACCAGCGCACATGCTCTTGTAGATCATCGTTGTCGATGAGAGCGAGCAGACGTAACCAGGCGCACCGCTGCGCTCAAATTCCTTGCGCGCAAGATAGAGGCGGCGGTTCAGATGGTCGGCGTCTTTCGACGTGATGAGAACATGGCGGATCACCGGCATGGTCGACAATGCAATTTCGCCAAGAATTTCCGGATGCGTTGGCACTTCGCGCCATGCGAGCACGTCGCAATTCTGGTGCGCGAGCGCCTCCTCTAGTTCTGTATGTGATTCAGGCACGTCGGGCGGAAAGAAAACTACGCCGACGGCAAATGGAGCATCGGACTCAAGGGTGATTCCAGTTGAAGCAAGCAGGAATTCGCGCGGAATCGCTGTACAAATACCGACGCCGTCACTGGATTTGCCATCCGCAGCAACCGCGCCGCGATGCGCCAGACGGGCAAGCGCAGTAAGGGCTTTGGCGAGAATGTCGTATGAGGGCTGGTTGGTAAGGGTCGCAACGAATCCGACCCCGCAGGATTCATGTTCAAAGCGAGAATCTATAAGAGAACGTTGGGCTGGAGCGACAGAGACACTTTTACGCCCCGGTGGCACCGGCGAATCAAAAAAAGTTATGTAGCCCATAGGTAACTATACGATTCTTTCCACTGGCAATCACCAGAAAATTTCACTGAAATCATTGAGCGGCACATAAATGAGGCCGCTTCCGCAGTTTTATTTATGCGCGAAAGAAAAATCTTTTATGCGAAAGCTTGACAGCAACGATATGCATATTTATACAATGAGATTGTATTTTTATGCAAAGCGAGGCACGGCACTTTTCTTGCCGCGTTTTTCAGTTGAGCAAAACAGAGAGACACAATGCGATCCGCGAGCTGGTGGCGAATGCCGCCATTTCCAATCAGGATGAGCTGCGCCGCAAGCTGATTCGGCGCGGCTTCGACGTAACCCAGGCCACAGTCTCGCGCGATATCCACGAGCTTCGCCTCTATAAAGGGCCGAGCGGCTACGCTCTGCCCAGCGGCAACGGCAATGGACGCCATGAAGAAGAGCTGCCTTCGATTCAGGATGTGCTGAACAATTTTGGTCTGAAAGTAAACCAGGCGCTGAACCAGCTTGTGCTGATTACTACGGCGGGTGGCGCGCAGGCGGTAGCTCTCGGCATTGACCACGAAGACTGGCCCGAGGTTGTCGGCACGCTTGCCGGAGATGACACGGTGCTGATTATCTGCCCTGATTTAAAACGCGCGTCACAACTGCGCGCCCGCCTTGAAGAGATGATTGGCTGATGAAGAAGAAAGTGCAAACAGCGGTGATGGGAGTGTCTGGCTATGCCGGAATGGAGCTTGCGCGTCTACTGCTCCGCCATCCGCAGCTTGAGAGCGTAACGCCGCTGTTTCTGCGGCGCGCTGAGACTGCCGGGCACGCGACTCCTCTGACGGAGTTGCATCCGCATCTGTTGGACAACAATGGCTCGCGCTCACTGCATGTCGAGGCATTCTCCTGGGACCTACTCAAGGATCGCGGCGTGGACGTGCTTTTCCTCGCGACGCCGCATGAGCAATCGCGCGAGATGGTTCCGGAAGCGATCGAGCGCGGTCTACGTGTCATTGACCTGAGCGGCGCATGGCGGTTGAGCGAAGCGCAAAACCGCGCAGTTTACAAATTTGAGGATGAGGGTTCTGCGACGGCAGTATCAGTACAGGCAAAGAGCGTTTACGGAATGCCTGAACTGTATCGCGAGGAAATCAAGGATGCTGAACTGGTTGCCAATCCGGGCTGTTATCCAACTTCGGTGATTCTGGCGATTAAGCCTTTGCTTGCGTCCGGCTGGGTTGATCTCGACCGCGGTATTGTCAGCGATTCAAAGTCAGGAGTTTCCGGCGCGGGAAAAGCGCCTTCAGCCAAAACGCATTTTATGTATGCGGCGGACAATCTCTCGGCCTACGGCGTTTTCGGCCATCGGCACACAGGCGAAATGCTGGAGCAACTGGGGCTTCAATCGCGGCAGTTCATCTTTACGCCGCACTTGTTGCCGATTCCGCGAGGGATTTTCTCAACCATCTATCTGTCATTCAAGGAACCGAAGCAGGTGACGGAAATCGAAACCTGTTATCGCAAGTTTTACGAAAACAGCCCAATGGTCAGGCTCTTCCCTGCCGGACAGCTCCCGCAGATCCAGTACTCTGTGCGCACCAATTACTGCGACATCGGCTTCCATCTCGCCGCCGACGGCCGACGATGCGTCATTGTGTCCTGCCTGGACAATCTGCTGAAGGGCGCTGCCGGACAGGCGGTGCAGAACCTGAACGTGATGTATAGATGGAGCGAATCGGAGGGCCTGGCATGAAATATGTGGTGAAACTAGGCGGGGCCGCCCTGGAAAATTCGGAAATGCGCGAGATCTGCGCCAAAGCCGTTGCCGAGTTGGTGAAAGACGGCAATCAGGTGGCGCTGGTGCATGGCGGCGGCGTACAGCTGACGAAGACCCTTAAGCAGCTTGGCAAACAGAGCGAGTTTGTTGCGGGACTGCGCGTGACAGATGCCGAAACGCGTGACGCCGCCCTGATGGTTCTAAGCGGACGCGTGAATAAATCTCTTGTCGCATCGCTTGGCGCGCATGGACAGGCTGCAGTTGGTCTGTGCGGCGGCGATGGCCTCATTTTTCGCGCGCGCAAGAAGAGAACGGCTCCTGATCTTGGTTTCGTGGGCGAAATTGTCGCATCCGACACTCGCTGGCTTGAGGCCATTTGGAAGATGGGCGCTGTCCCTGTACTTTCGAGCCTCGCGCTGGGATTCGACGGCGAGTACTACAACATTAACGCCGACGAGATGGCTGCGGCCTGCGCGGGTGCCTGCAAGGCCGACGCGTTGGTCTTTTTGACGGACGTGCCCGGTGTCCGCGGGGCCGATGGCGAAGTGATGCGCTGGCTCAGCGTTGACAAGATTGCGGCGCTGACCAAAGACGCCGTGATCAGCGGCGGGATGCTGCCGAAACTCAGCGCCTGCCGCGAAGCTTTGCTGCAAGGCGTCAAGCGAGTGCGAATTCTGCCGGCGGAGGTTGCTGGTGTGCTGCCCGATCTTTGCAGCACGCGCGTCACCCACGGCACTGAAGTGATGGTTGCATAGGAGATATGGGAATGAGGCTGGATGCAATCAAAGCAGCGGAAGCGAAACTGCTGCTTACAACCTATGAGCGATACCCGATTCTGTTTGTTCGCGGAGAAGGCGTTCACCTCATCGATGAAAACGGCGGGCGCTATCTCGACCTGTTGAGCGGCATCGGCGTCAATGCCCTGGGATATGGCCACCCTGCGATTGAGATGGCCATTGACGAACAGAGCAGGAAGCTGATCCATATATCTAACCTCTTCTTCCACGAAGGGCAGGCCGAACTGGCGTTGCGTCTGACGGAAGCAAGCGGTATGGACCGTGCCTTTTTCTGTAACAGCGGAACGGAAGCCATTGAGGCCGCACTTAAGCTGGCGCGTGCTCATGCAGGCATGAGGCGCAGTGAAGGCAAGGTGCTGGGCACGAAAGTTCTGGCGCTGGAACACAGCTTCCATGGCCGCACGATGGGTTCAGTAGCGGCCACGCACAAAGAGAAATACCGCGAGCCGTTTGCGCCGGTGATGCCGGACGTTGAGTTTGTCCGCTTTAACGATGTCTCTGACTTAAAGGCGAAATTTTCCAGCGACTCTTGCGCCGTGTTGCTGGAAGCTGTGCAGGGTGAAGGCGGCATTCGCCCTGTATCGCGCGAATTTATTCAGGCCGCGCGGCAGTTGACGCAGTCTACTGGCGCATTGCTGATCGCCGATGAAATTCAGTCGGGCCTGGGTCGCACCGGCAAGTGGTTCGCTTACCAGCATTACGATGTGCAGCCTGATGTGACGACGCTGGCCAAGCCGATTGCCGGCGGCCTGCCGCTTGGCGCGATGCTTTGCACGGAAGACGCGGCGCAGGCGATTCATCCCGGTATGCACGGCACCACCTTTGGCGGGGGGCCGCTGGCATGCGCCGTGGCGATGGCTGTTTTCGACGCGATGGAGAAAGAACATGTACTCGATCACGTCAATGAAATCGGCAACTACTTCCGCCAAAAGCTTGATCAACTGAAGCAGAAGCACTCCGCCATCACGGAAGTGCGCGGTCTCGGGCTGATGCTGGCGGCGGAGCTTGATTCGGCGGAGTTGGCAAAAACGGCCCTGGCGGAAATGATGAAGCGGCGCATCCTTATCAACCGCACCAGTGAAACGGTACTGCGCTTCTTGCCGCCATACATTCTCGGAAAGCAGCATGTCGATGAAGCCATTGCTGCTCTTGACGCAATTTTTACTGAGCACAGTCCCGCTACTGCGGGCGAGCACGCTCAGACTGAAGGAGGAACACACATTGGCTAGCAAAGCATTTGCGGTTCTGGAACAGGAAGCTGGCCTGGGCGAAGCACTCGCAGGACGGGATCTCTGTTCCATCGCCGATCTCACGCCCGCGGAAGTGGCCGCGATTCTCGATCTGGCGCACGACGTAAAGTCTGATCCTGGAAAATATCGCCATGCTCTCGATGCAAAACAGATGGTCATGTTTTTCGAGAAGTCATCGCTGCGCACCCGCCTGACCTTCGAGACGGCCATTAATACGCTTGGCGGCAATGCAATTTTTGTCGACCAGACGCAGTCGCCATTGGGCGAGCGCGAATCGCTGGCGGACATAGCACGTAACCTCGAACGCTGGGTCTCCGTCATTGTGCTGCGTACCTATGCGCACGAAACCATTACAGAGATGGCGCAATACGCCAGCGTTCCGGTTATCAATGCGCTGAGCGATCTCGAACATCCATGCCAGGCACTGGCCGACTTTATGACGATTCAAGAGCGCTTCGGCACATTAAAAGGGCTGCGGTTTACCTATGTCGGCGACGGCAATAACGTCTGCCACTCGCTTATGCTGACAGCTGCGCAGGTGGGCGCGCATTGCACGATCGGAACTCCGAAGAACTACGCGCCGAAGGCGGACATCGTAGCGCAGGCCCGCGCCATCGGCAATATCACCGGCAGCGACATCACTGTTATCAACGATCCAGTTGTCGCAGTCAACGGCGCTGACGCTGTGTATACGGACGTCTGCACCAGCATGGGTTTCGAGCATGAAGCGACAAAACGCGCTCCGATCTTCAAACCGTATCAGGTGAATGAGGCGTTGCTGGCGCACGCTGCGCCGCACGCGGTATTCATGCATTGCCTGCCCGCGCATCGCAATGCTGAAGTGACGGACGCGGTGCTCGATGGACCGCAGTCCGTGGTTTTTGACCAGGCGGAAAACCGCATGCACGCGCAGAAGGCGCTGTTGCTTCTGCTGTTGGGCGGGGCAAAGCTGGGGAAGTAAGTCTCCCGCCATTTGCGCTAATGGTGAGACTCCAGCCTGGAAGATCACAGCAACCGAAGAAACTAGGGGTTTTGCACGAAATGTCTGTCATTCTTGAAAGTCTGCCGGTTGG